>CAZLII010000490.1:0-4005 GCA_964559065.1 uncultured Nitrospirales bacterium
GAGGAAGCGCAGACCCGCGCCACGCTCGACCTGCTCCGGCCCGCCGCGAAGCACGACCTGCGCGCCTTTCTCGCGCGCCCCGCCGCCACCGCCGGCACGCCACGCACCGCAGCACGCAAACTCGCGGCCATCCGCGCCGCGTTCCGCTATTTCACGCGCATCGGCTTGCTGGATGAGAACCCGGCGCTGAGTGTGCGCGCGCCCAAACTGCCGCGCGACCTGCCCGATGTGCTGTCCATCCCCGAAGTGACCGCGCTGCTGGAGGCGCCGGATACGGACGACCCGCTGGGCGTGCGCGACCGCGCCATCCTGGAGACGCTCTACTCCAGCGGGGTGCGCGCCGCAGAACTCGCCGGGCTTTCCGTGCAGGACTTGGACCTCGACCAAGGTGTCATGCGCGTATTGGGAAAGCGGAAGAAGGAGCGCATCGCCCACCTGGGTTCCTATGCGGTCCGGGCGATCACGGCGTATCTGGCGGCGCGCCCACAACTGGGCGCGCCCGCGCATGCGACGCTTTTTGTCAACGCGCGGGGCGGGCCGCTCACCACACGCAGCATCCAGCGGATCGTAGAGAAATACGTGCGGCAGGTCTTGCCGGGCCGCCGCGAAATTTCCCCCCACACGCTCCGCCACACCTTCGCCACGCACATGCTGGATGCGGGGGCCGACCTGCGCGTCGTGCAGGAACTGCTCGGCCACGAAAGCCTCTCCAGCACGCAAATCTACACCCATGTCAGCATTGACCGCCTCAAGGAAGCCTACCGCGCCGCCCACCCTCACGCCTGACCCGCGCGCCCTTCCTCCATCCATTTCCAGAGGGCGTCATGCCAGAAGGCGACGCGACGTTTCTCCATGTCCGTCGTCGCAAGCGCCTGCGCTTCGGTCATCAGCGCGCCCAGTTCCTCCATGCGTTCCTCTGTGCCGAGATGGCTCCAGGCGACATTCCGCCAGTCAATGCCGTTTCTCCTGTAAAGGGGCGGCGGGTAGTTGCCGGGATCGCAGGCAATTTCTTCAAGTCGCCGGTAGAACTTTTCCATCGGCGCGGCCGCCGCGCCGAAATAGCGCAGGAAAAATTCGCGCAGCATGGCGTCCACGTCCTGTTCGGGGTCATCCCAGAGTTTCGCTATCACGTACCCCTCCAGCATGTCCTGTTCGCCGCAGATGAAGATGCCGCGGACGCCGTCGTTGATGAACATGCGCATCGCCTTTGCGGTCTCATGCACCATCACGTTCGGGAAACACTTCCACTTGTCAATCAGGGCGGGTTCCATCGGATGATGGTAGTAATTCCAGAGGAAGACCGGCGCCTGCGCCTGCTGCAACCATTGCCGGTAAAGCATCATGTCGTTTTCGCGGATTTCCTCGTGGATGGCGTAAACGCAGGTGTGCAGGCAGGGGGCGATGGAGACGTTCGGCTCGATGTCGAAGCCGCGCGGCGGGAGGGCGTAGTCCCAATACGCGAGGGCGGCGATGTATTTATCGGGATGGGTCTTGCGCACTTCGCGCGCGACGGCGTTCACGAAGGAGAAGAAGTAATTGCTGACCGTGCCGCTGCTGAACTGGCCGGTGTTCATGTCCCTGCCGGAGGCCAGCAACGCCCTGCATGGGTCGCAACGGCAAAACTTCGCGTTGTCATCGGGGACAATCGCGAAATAATCGCCAACCGCTTTCCATCCCTCGGGCGGATTCTCTTTTCCGTCGAAGAAGTCCCGCGCCATCCGGGCGACCTGTTCCACCAGGATGGGATTGGAGTAACAGAGTTGCGTGCCGCGACCCGGCCCCTGCGCCTGGTACTCCGGATTCGTAAACACGGCCTGAATGGTCCTGGGGTGGAACGTGTGGTTGCCGGCCCATTTCTCGCCGCCCAGACGCAAGCGCCTCCAGAACAGATGGACCTCGGCGCGCGTGGTCGGCCCCCACTGCCCCTGCATGAACGGCCAATTGCCCGACCAAAGGGCGTCGCGATACTTGAGGGCCGGAGACCGGCGGATGTCCGCGCCGCTGACCGTAAGGGTGGGTTGCGAGGGCAGGATGATGCCTGTTTCGTTGGGTCCATACCATCGGACGTTGCAGAAGTGTTCGAGGAAATGATAAGCCGCGTAGCACGTGCCCTGATCGTCGTACACGCCCGGCAATTCCATCTCGCCTGCGCTGCGTTCGGGATGGGCGACGGTCGCCCAGTAGTCTATGCGGTGCCGCGTCGCTTCCAACGTATCGCCGCAACTCATCGGGCGGCCGAATTCCGCCCGGTTCGTCTCCGTGTCTTCCCAGTCGCGCCCGATAAGAATAAGCGCGTCCGAACGAAATGCGATGAGGTATTCCTGCGGCGCGAAATCGGCCCCCTGGTAGTCGAGGGCGCGCGTCGCCTCGCTTTCCCCAACGAGCACGCGCGGCCCGGTGACGGGTTCATTATCCGTGCGGATGGGCAATTCCGCGCCCGTGATCTTCATGATGTGCCACTGAAGTTCCAGCGCCGCCAGGCGCGCGGCGGGCGTTGGATTCGCGGAAACAACAATGGCGCATGCGGGACGCCCATCCTTGGCGAGCGTGAACGCTGTATCGCCCGCGATGGCCGCGTGCCACGACACGCAACACACCAGAACACAAGCCCAGAAGGCACGACACATCTTCCCCTCTCCTTCAGAAGTTTTCAGGAAACGGTAACATTTTAGCCAGAAATCTTATAATAGCAGGTAATTTGAGATTATAAAAATACTTGACCTGTCTGAAGATCGTCCAATCCGGGGGTTCCTGGGAAGCCGGAATAGTCTGCTTTGGGCGGGGCTGGATTAAAGCGACATATCCGCTTGGAATCCTGAAAGGATTTCGTACCACGGCCCGGGGTTGACTCGCCAAAGGCGGGAGCACCCTGGGTTTTGATGTGTAGTCCTTTCAAGACATTCGCAAGTTCTTGCGAAGCCGAAATATTCCTCTTGGCTCCTCAGTCCCGAAGTGGGTAAAAACGACAGCCCCGCAAGCGGGAATCCAGAATAATTCGTGCTGTCGTTGAATTGCCCTCAATCACTGAGCATAGACACTCCATGGAGATTCCTCACCGGACACGAATGGTCCCCAGCGAGGTATGGCTTGCGCGGATTCAGCGGGATAAGGCATGATGGCGATTGTGGAAAGCGTTTTTGCTCGAATGAACAATGGCCGCGATGCGCGGCGTTAAGGAGGCTGTTTTATGGGACGCATGTTGACAATCGTGTTGCCTGCGGCGCTGATCGCCGCCGCGCTGACGGGCGTTGCGGCGGATACGAAGTCCGTTGCGTTGTTTAATGGAAAGGATTTCACGGGCTGGAAACTGTTTCTTCCGGATGAGAATGCGGACCCCGCCAACACCTGGTCGGTGAAGGACGGGGTGATCCACTGTACGGGGTCGCCCGTCGGCTACATGCGCACGGAGAAGGAATACGAGAACTATCGCCTGCGCGTGGAATGGCGTTTCCCCGGCAGTCCGGGCAACAGCGGCGTGCTCCTGCATGTGCAGGGCGATGACATGGTGTGGCCGAAATCCATCGAGGCGCAGTTGCAGCACGAACATGCCGGCGACATCTGGGTGATCGGCGGGACCACCTTCAAGGAGCACACGGACAAGAGCAACCGCCGCGTACTGAAGAAGGAAAAGTCGAGCGAGAAGCCTGTTGGCGAATGGAACCAGTACGAAATCATCTGCAGGGGCGACACCATCACGCTGCACGTGAACGGCGTGCTCCAAAACGAGGCGACGGAATGCACGGTGACCAAAGGGACCATCGGCTTGCAGAGCGAAGGCGCGCCGATCGAATTCCGCAACATCGTATTGGAACCCCTGGAGGACTAACCGCCTGCGTCATGAAAGGGCGAATCATGGAACGGAGAACATTTCTCAAGACGGCGGGCGTTGCCGGCGCGTTGACGATGGCGGGCCAGTCGAATCCCGCCGCCGCTGCAGGCGAAATGCGCCCCAACATTGTTCTCTACGTCACCGATGATCAGGGAACAAACGACGCGGGCTGCTAC
>CAZLII010000491.1:0-3996 GCA_964559065.1 uncultured Nitrospirales bacterium
AACCGCTTTATTACGGGATTAAAATGATGCTTTCATTATTGATCGTTACCATGAACGAACCGCGCTGGAAAAGACATCAAGCACGCCGTCGATCCTGCGGCATGCCGACGTGACCATGTATATCCTGGAGAAACAGTTCATTGCTTCCATCCTGATCGGCGTCCTGCTTCTGCTCCTGATACTCCGACTGGTCCAACAAGGCCGGGCCGGGGCGGGCATGACCCTGCATCACGATCTGGCCGGACAAGCCATCATGGGCTTTTCCGAGGTCTTCAAGCAGATTCTTCCGTTGCGCCGTCTCTTTCTGGAGACCGTGGCCCGGCTGCGCGCACATCCGCCGGATTGCCTGGTGCTGATTGACTATCCGGGCTTCAACATTCGACTGGCGCGGCGCGCGCGCGCGCTGGGCATTCCCGTGGTCTATTACATCAGCCCGCAGGTGTGGGCGTGGAAACGCGGGCGCATTCACACCCTGGCCCAGTGCGTGAAGAAGATGCTGGTCATTTTTCCATTCGAGGAGCAACTCTATCGCGACGCGGGCGTGGACTGCGTCTTTGTGGGGCATCCGCTCCTGGACCATCTGGCGGTCTATACGCCCACTCCGGCCGCTGAGGAATTGGTCATTGGCCTGCTGCCAGGCAGTCGTCATCAGGAGATCGCCCGATTGATGGACGTGATGATCGCGGTTGCGCGCGGCATCCGGGAACGTCATCCGAATGCGCGCTTCGTCACGCCCTGCGTCAATGCGGCGCGGGCCGAACAGGTACGCGCGCTGGCGGGGGATTTTCCGCTGGATATTCACGTGGAGGGTATGTATGATGTGTTGGCGCAGGCGCGATTCTGCCTCGTGGCCTCCGGCACCGCCACCTTGGAAACGGCCCTCTTTGGCGTGCCCATGATCATTCTCTACCGCGTGGGGACCGTGAACTACTGGCTGGCGCGCTGGTTCATCCGGGGCATTCAACACATCGGCATCGTGAACATTCTCGCCGGACGCGGCATCGTGCCGGAATTCCTGCAGCATGACGCCGCGCCGGACCGCATCCTGCCCGCCGCGCTGGAACTGATCGAAGACACGCCGGCGCGCGTGGCGATGTTCGCCGAACTGGGCGCGTTGCGCCGCTCGCTGGGCGGGCCGGGCGCATCGGAGCGGGCGGCGCGGGAAATTCTGGCGTGCATGGAGGGGTCCACCCATGGCGGATAAACTCTACTTGATTGACGGCATGGCCTTTGCCTTCCGGGCGTACTACGCCATCCGCACCCCGCTCACCGACGCCAAGGGCCGCCCCACAAACGCGGTCTACGGGTTCACGCGTGTCCTGCTGAAAATCCTCCGGGAGCATCAGCCCTCGCATATCGCCGTGGTCTTCGACGCGCCGGGCAAGTCCTTCCGCGAAGAAATCTACCCGGAATATAAGGCGACCCGGCAGGAAACGCCCGAAGACCTCAAGGAACAGTTCCCGCGCATGCATGAGGTGGTCGAGGCGCTGAACATCCCCCTGTTTTGCGTGCCGGGCGTGGAGGCCGACGATGTAATTGGCACCCTGGCCCGCCGCGCCGAGGCCGAGGGCATGGAGGTCGTCGTGGTGAGCGGCGACAAGGACCTGCTCCAACTCGTCGGCGACCGCGTGCGCGTCTATGATCCCGGAAAGGGCGACAAGGACGAGTGGCTGGGCGTGGACGAGGTGGTGGAACGTTTCGGGGTGGGGCCTGACCGCGTCACCGACGCGCTGGCCTTGATCGGCGATGCCGCCGACAATGTGCCCGGCGTGCGCGGCATCGGCGACAAGACCGCGAAGAAACTGATGGAGCAGTTCGGGTCGCTGGAGACGCTGTACGAACACATCGAGGAACTCAAGGGCAAGCAGAAAGAGCGCCTGCTGGAAGACCGCGAACAGGCCTTTTTCAGCCGTGAACTGGTGACCATCCGCACCGACGTGGACCTGCCCGCGCCCCCCGCAGCCTGCCGCCGCAAAGACCCCGACCCGGAACGGTTGATCAACACTTTCAGCGAATTACAGTTCACCAAAATGGTCGAGGAGGTGCTGCCCAGCGCAGGGCAAGCCGAAGACAAACGCCGTTACGCAATGATTACGGACGAGGCCAGCCTGGTCCAGGTCATCGAGAAAATGCGCGCCGCCGGCTGTTTTGCGATTGACACCGAGACCACTTCGGTGGACCCCATGCGCGCGGAGTTGGTGGGCGTTTCAATGTGCTGCAAAGACGGCGAAGCCTGTTACATCCCCGTGGGGCATGTGCCCGAAGCGTTGACCATTTTCCGCGATCCCGACGATTTGAGCACCGCCGAGCAAGTGAATCAACTGCCCAAAACGCGTGTGCTGGAACTGTTGCGCCCATTGCTGGAAGACGCGGGGATTGGCAAGATCGGCCACAACATCAAGTACGATCTGATGGTGCTGGAACGGGCCGGGGCGCGGATCGAGGGCATCGTCATGGATACCATGGTGGCCTCCTACTTGACAGACCCCTCCCGATTAAGGCACAATTTGGATGAGGTCAGCCTCCAATACCTTCGGCTGAAACCCATCCCCATATCCGACCTGATAGGAAAAGGCGCGAAGGCCGTTACCTTCGATCAAGTCCCCGTTGACCGCGCGTGCGAATACGCCGCAGAAGACGCTGATCTGACATGGCGCCTCGCCGGAATCCTGGGACCAAAGTTGAAAACCCTCGAACTGGAACGGCTGTTCCAGGAGGTGGAATTGCCGCTGATCGGCGTGCTGGCGCGCATGGAACAGGCGGGGATTGCCATCAATCCAGAGGTATTTGCGACGCTACGCGCGGAAATTGAAACGCGACTGGGGGCCTTGGAAGCGGAGATACATGCACTGGCCGGGGAGCCGTTCAACATCAACTCCCCCAAGCAACTTCAGGAAATCCTGTTCAACAAACTCAAACTGAAAACACAGCGGAAGACCAAAACCGGCTTTTCCACGGACGTCGAAGTGCTGGAGGAACTTTCCCGGGCGCACCCGTTGCCTGAGAAAATCCTCGAATATCGGACACTTGAAAAACTGCGCGGCACCTATGTGGATGCGTTGCCCAAACTGGTGAACCCGGAAACGGGACGCATCCACACGTCGTTCAACCAGGCGGTTACGGCGACGGGGCGGCTGTCCAGCAGCGACCCGAATCTGCAGAACATTCCGGTGCGCACGGAACTGGGCAAACGCATCCGCGAGGGCTTTGTGCCGGGCGGCCCCAATCAGCGGCTGATATCAGCCGACTACTCACAAATTGAATTGCGCATTCTGGCGCATCTCTCCGGTGACAGGAATCTCCGGGAGGCGTTCGACCGGGACATGGACATCCACCGCGACACCGCGGCCCGTGTCTTCGGCCTCGCCCCCGAACATGTCACGCCGGAGATGCGCCGACAGGCCAAGGCCGTGAATTTCGGCGTGGTGTACGGCATCAGTCCCTTCGGGCTGGCGCGCAATCTCGGCATTTCCAATGCCGAGGCCGCGCGCTTCATTGAGGACTATTTCAGGCAATACCCGCAAGTGCGGGAGTGGCTTGACAGCACCATTGAATCGGCGCGGAAGAACGGGCATGTGACCACCCTGTTGAACCGGCGGCGTTATCTGCCGGAAATCAACAGCAACGATAATGCAACGCGCAAAGCCGCGGAGCGGATGGCTATCAACACCCCCGTTCAGGGCAGCGCGGCCGACATCATCAAACTGGCCATGATTCGCGTTGACGACGCCCTCCGCAACAAGGGCGCGCGACTGCTCTTGCAGGTTCACGATGAACTGGTCGTGGAAGCAGACGTGAAAAAGGCGGAAGCAATTGCGGCGATGATGACCGGCATCATGGAGAAGGCGGTGACGCTTGATGTGCCGCTGAAGGTTGACGCAGGCATTGGAGAAAACTGGGCGCAAATCCATTAGCGCCAAAGCATATTGACAACACGTCGCACGCGCCCCCCGGCGCGGGCGTAAATAACCGGAACGCTGGAACAGCGAAAGGAAG
>CAZLII010000492.1:0-3990 GCA_964559065.1 uncultured Nitrospirales bacterium
CCGCGCGCACGCACGATCCTTTCCTGCCCACGCATGCCCCTACGGCATCCACATTGGGGTCACTTGATTTTACAGCCCCCTTGGTACGGCTGCCCGCTTCGCGGGCAATCGCCTTGATTTCAACCGTTTCGTCATAAATCTCCGGCACCTCCAATTCAAAAAGGGCGCGAACCAGTTCCGTGGAAGCACGGGAAAGAATCACCTGTGCGCCGCGCTGCGATTTTTCCACTTCCAGTAGATATGCGCGAATGCGATCGCCCGGCTTGAAATTTTCACGGGGTGACTGCTCGCGGTGCGGCACAATCGCCTCTGCGCGCCCAACGGAAACGATGATGTTTCCATGGCTGACCCGCTTGACCGCTCCGGTCACCAAATCGCCTTCGCGTTGTTTGAATTCCTCGAAAATGCGGTCGCGTTCCGCATCCTTTATTTTCTGAATAATGACCTGCTTGGCCGTCTGCGCGGCTATGCGCCCGAAATCCTTGGGTGCGGCTGGCACTTTCAGGCGATTGCCGACCACCACGTCCGGATTCAATTTGAGGGCTTCTTCCAAAGACATTTCCGTGGCCGGTTCTGTCACCGTTTCGGTGACTGTTCGGATTTCAAAGACTTGAAAAGCCAGGGTTTCCGGGTCAAGATCCACCGTAATATTGGCGTTCTTGGTCATGCTTTTCTTGGCGGCGCTTTCGATGGCGCTGCGAATCGCTTCGAGCAGCGTATCGCGGTCTATGCTTTTCTCCGCTTCCAACTGCTGCAAGATCACCCGAAGATCCTGTTTCAATGCTCTGTCCCTTTCCAAGTGGTTTCACCGGACAAGGTTCGCTTTCTTGAGATTCTCGATATGAATCGCTGTCATTTGGCCGTCGCATTCCACCTGGATGAGTCCGTCATCAAAGCCTTTCAGCATACCATGAAAGCGCTTGCGGCCCGCAATCGGGGCGCTGGTTGTAATCCGCACCTGTTCGCCGACGAAACGGTTGAAATCCTCTGGTTTCCGCAGGGGCCGCTCCAAGCCAGGCGACGAAACCTCCAGGTAGAATCGTTCTTCGATAAAATCTCCCGCGTCCAACAGCGGACTCAGTATTTGAGACACCGAGGCGCAATCGTCCAAAGTAACTCCCGAAACTTCCTTGTCAATATAAATGCGCAAAACGCGCCTGCCGTATTCCACCACATATTCCGCTTCGACCAGTTCGTAGCCCTGCTCCCGCAACTCCGGCTCGAACTCGGTCCAGGCGCGTCCAATAATCGCGGACGTATTCATGGAAACAACCTTTTTCCTTCAATAAAAAGAGTGGGCCAAGACCCACTCCTTCGAGAAGTCAGAGTATTACACCAGAAAGTGTAGCATAAACGTCCGTCCCCTTGCAATAGGCTGTGCAAGGGAATAGAGTGCATTTCTCATCATAATTGAAAAGAGTTTATTGGCGGCTGGCATCTCTTGAAGAAGACTGATTGCAAAAACCGAAAAAGTGCGTCAAATTGCCAAAACCGCGAGATTGCGCTCCAGGGAATGGTTGGCGCGATAGGAAAAAAAATGTGGGCTACAGATGGTGCATATTCCCGAAACCAGGATATGTTGTTCCGGAACCCCGGCGCGCAATAGTTGGATACGGTTGGCTTCCCAGAGGTCCAGGTTGCGCCCGTGGACCGGATAGCCCGCGGCGTGAAAATCAGCGGCCATTTCCGCATCCACTTCGTAGCAACAAGGCCCGGCAGAGGGGCCAATGATTGCATACAGGTCTTCGGAGGATAGTGTATAGCGGCTGCAAAGCGAACGCACGGTGTTCTCGGTTATCTCCGTCCGGATTCCCGCCCGTCCAGCATGCACCAACCCGGCAGCCCGGCCGCCGTCCGCCACGACAAATACCGGCACGCAATCCGCCACGGTGATTCCCATGGGAAGTTCCGGCTCATTTGTGATCAATGCATCGGCCTCGGCGAGTGCATTGTCCAATCCCAAAGCCCCCTTGCCAGCATCCGACGAGGATGCGCATGCCACCGCGCCGCCATGCACCTGACGCGGGCAGACCAGCATTGCACCGTCCAGCCCCAGCATTCGGAGGAACACAATCCGCGCGTCGGCGGATGTCGCATTGGGACCGCAATCTCCTTCGACTTTTCCAGAGATCGCTGCCACTGATGCGCCATGGGATTCCAGAAAGTCGAAACGAATCACCGGCAAATCCCCGGGCTAGAGAATGTAGCGGGTCAAATCCTGGTCTTCGATGATATCGGCAAGGCGCTCCTGCACCATTTCCGCCGTGAGGGTAATTGATTCGCCGCTGCGCGATGGGGCGCTGAAAGAGATGTCCTCCAGCAGGTATTCCATGATGGTGTGCAGACGGCGCGCGCCGATGTCCTCGCTTTGCTCATTGACCCGCTGCGCAATCCCGGCGATGGTGGTGACGGCATCATCCGTAAAATCCACGTGGACGCCTTCCGTTTCCAGCAGGGCGGTATACTGTTTCAAGAGAGAATTCTCGGTTTCTGTAAGTATTCTGGTGAAATCGGAGGCTTTGAGACTCGACAATTCCACCCGGATGGGGAATCGGCCCTGTAGTTCAGGGATGAGATCAGAAACCTTGGACATGTGGAAAGCGCCGGCGGCGATGAACAGAATATGGTCTGTGCGCACCGGGCCATATTTGGTCATCACGGTGCTGCCTTCGACAATCGGCAGAATATCGCGCTGCACGCCTTCGCGGGAGACATCGGGACCATGCCCTGGAGAGCCGCGTCCCGCAATCTTGTCTATCTCGTCCAGGAATACGATGCCCGCGTTTTCCACGCGTTCGACGGCGCGAGGGGTCACGATCTCCATGTCAATAAGGTTCATCAGTTCTTCCTGTTCGAGGATGCTGCGCGCCTCGCGCACGGAGACCTTGCGCTGCTTGGTGCGCTGGGGCAGGATGCGCCCGAAAACCTCCTGGAGGTTGATGCCCATCTCCTCCATGCCGGCGTTGGAGAAGACCTGCATCATGGAAGCATTGCCAGTATCGCGGACCGTGATGTCCACTTCGCGGTCATCGAGCGCGCCGGCGCGCAATTTCTGCAGCAGAATCTCGCGGGTGCGCGCCTCCGCCTGGTCCGGGTCAATGCCGGGCGCGGGGCGCTCGTCGCCGCCATGGGGGTCGCCCGGACGATACGCGCGGTGACGCATCGGCTGCGGCGGCAGGAGCAGGTCAAGCAGGCGGTTTTCAGCGTTTTTCCGGGCCTGTTCCTCATATTCCTTTTTCATCTCTTCGCGCACGAGATTGACGCCCACCTCCACCAACTCGCGGATCATGGACTCGCAATCGCGACCTACATAACCCACTTCGGTAAATTTGGATGCCTCCACCTTTATGAAGGGCGCATCGGCCAATCGGGACAGCCGCCGCGCAATTTCCGTCTTGCCCACGCCGGTGGGACCGATCATGATGATATTCTTCGGGGCGACTTCGTCGCGGAGGGACTCCGGCAGATGCCGGCGGCGCCAACGGTTCCGCAACGCGATGGCCACCTTCCGCTTGGCCTCCGCTTGGCCAATGATGTATTTGTCCAGTTCTTCAACAATTTCTTGGGGGGTTAACGCGCTCATGATTTTCTTTTTCTTGGCAACTCAGTCCATTTTGCGAATACGCCGGATATGCCGTTCGCCTTCGCTGAACGGCGTATCCAGGAAAATGCCAATCAATTTGAGGCACTCATCCAATGGAAGGATGCGCCGCCCCAGGCAGATAATGTTCGCATCGTTGTGGGTCCGCGCCATTGTCGCCATGTCCAGCGTAGCGCAGGTGGCTGCGCGAATGCCTTTGTTCCTGTTCGCGGCGATGCTCACGCCGATCCCCGTCCCGCAGATCAGCACGCCCATATCCGCCTCGCCCCGCAGAATGGCATCGCAGGCTTTCTGCGCGTAGTCCGGGTAGTCCACCGCTTCGGAACCGAAGGCCCCGCAGTCCAGTACTTCCAGGCCGCGTTGTTGCAGATACTTGATGATTTCCGGTT
>CAZLII010000493.1:0-3990 GCA_964559065.1 uncultured Nitrospirales bacterium
CGTCTTTCCTGCCCTTGTCCACACGCTGAAGCCGGTCCGCGCCGATCTCCTCGATATAGCGCGAAACTTCGCGGTCATCATTCCGGCGTCCGTAGAGTGTGCGTGCTTGGGCCGCTGTCAGCGTCAATGCGCGGCGCGCCCGCGTCATCGCTACATAACAGAGCCGCCGCTCCTCCTCGACGTCGCTGGCGTATTCCCAGGCGAAGTCCGTGCCGTAGGGCAGCAAACCCTCCTCCAACCCTATCAGGTACACATAATCAAACTCAAGACCCTTGGCGGCGTGGCAGGTCAGCAGTGTCACGGCGGGCCGGCCCCAGTCGGCGTTGTCCACGTCGCTCAGAAGCGCGAGGTCCTGCAGAAAGGCCTCCAGACCGCCCCCGCCCGATTTGTCGTGCTTCTTGCAGGCCTCAATGAACTCTTCGACAATTTCCAGGCGCGACGTGGCGTCGCGCTCATCGGTGCGGCTCACCATGTCGCGATAGGAGATGCGCTCCAGCAGCGTGTTCACCAGCGCCGCGACCTTGGCGGACTTCGCCTGGATCGCCAGGTCGTCAATCAGATGCACGAAATCCGCCGCCGCCCCCCGCGCGCGCGGCGGGAGCGTGGTGTCCGTCTCGATATCGCGCAGCACTTGGAACAGCGGCGCGCGGCGCTGTGCGGCGTACTCCTCGATGCGCTCCATCGTAGTGCTGCCGATGCCGCGCGGCGGCACGTTGAGGATGCGCCGGACCGATTCGTCGTCCGCGGGATTCACCAGCAGCCGGAGATAGGCGAGGATGTCCTTGATTTCCTTGCGGCTGTAGAACTTGATGCCGCCCACCAGAATGTAAGGGATGTTTCGTTTGCGCAGCGCCTCTTCCAAGAGCCGCGACTGCGCGTTGGTGCGGAAGAGGATCGCCACCTCTTTGGGGTCCCATTTCTGCTTGATAAAATCGCTCACGACCCAGTCCGCCTCCGCATCGCCGTCTTCGAGCAGATGAAAGCGCACCGCTTCGCCGTCCTTGCGCGGGGTCCAGAGGGTTTTTCCGAGGCGATTTTCGTTGTGCGCGACCAGCGCATTCGCCGCGTTCAGGATCGGTTCCGTGCTGCGATAGTTCTCCTCCAGCCGATAGACGACGGCCTGCGGGAAATCCTTCGCAAAATCCAGGATGTTCCGGATGTCCGCCCCGCGCCACGAATAGATCGCCTGGTCCTCGTCGCCCACCACGAACACGTCGGGATGCTCGCCGCACAGGTGCCGCAGGAGCAGGTACTGGGCGCGGTTGGTGTCCTGGTACTCGTCCACCAGCACATGGCGGAACCTGCGGCGGTACTTGTCGCGCACATCGGAATGCGCATCAAAGAGTTTCACCGCCAACGCCAGCAGATCGTCGTAGTCCACCGCCGCCGATTGCGCCAGGGTGGCGTGATAGCGCCGCCAGAGACCGCGCAAAACCGCTTCTTCCGGGTCCTGTGGCTTGGCGTCCCAGTCCGGTTCCGCCACCTGCTGTTTGAGGCGGCTCATCCAGACCAGCGCCTCGCGCGGCAGGACCTTTTCCGCGTCGGGCGGGAGTTCCTTCACCAGCCGCTTCATCAGCGACAACTGATCGCTGTCATCGAAGATCGTGAATGCGCGCGGACGGCCCAGTTTGTCCATTTCCCGGCGCAGGATGAAGAGGCCGAAGGAATGGAACGTGCCCACCCACGCGCCGCGCGGGTCCGCGCCGAGGCGCGCGGCAAGCCGTTCCTTCATTTCATTCGCGGCGCGGTTCGTAAACGTGAGCGCGAGCAACTGGCGCGGGTCCACGCCGCGCTCCTCCACCAGCCACGCCATGCGCTCGATGATCACCCGCGTCTTGCCGGAACCCGCCCCTGCCAACACCAATGCCGGCCCGTTTTCCGCCATAACCGCCGCCCGCTGCGCCTCATTCAACCTGATCATCTGCCGTCCCATCTCATGCCGCTGGAAAAACGCCAAATCCTACGATACGCCGCAGGTAAATGCAAGCATTGTGCGGGGGCGGGGAAGGCAACGGCTCAAGAGTTATGCGCCGTTGTCATGCGCTTCCTCGGGCACGATATCCACCCGGACGCCGAAGGTTTCCGAGAACAAGTTCGCCTTGCGCAGTCCGCCCCAGATATCGGTGGGGCTGGGGCGGCGCTGCCGCACCAGGATCAACACCGACATGCCCCGGCGCGCCACGGTGACCGCCTGCGCGGAGGCGACATGCAGCCGGTCCAGCCCGTCGGCGATGCGCAGGATGGCCGCAAGCCGTTGCACCGTGCGCTGTTCGTCGGGGGACAGGTCGCGATAGACGCCGTGCGCTTCGCGCGGGGCGGCCTTGCGGTGGTAGCGCGCCACACAGGCGACGATCTTCTTCTCCGATTCCGAGAACCCCGGCAGGTCCTGGCCGAGAATGATGTCGCGCGAGTATTTATGGTGACGACGCACGCCGTGGCGGTAGCCGGTATCGTGCAGCAGTGCCGCCGCTTCGAGCAGGTCGCGTTCCCCGTCGCCCAGTTCGTGCAAGTCGCGGGTTTGATCAAACAACGACAACGCCGTCGCACAAACCTGAAAACAGTGCTCCGGCTCCATGTCGAGTTCGCGCGCCATTGCGCGCACTGCATCGAGATTCCGTGTCATATCGAGCGCTTTCTTCTCCGATTCAACGCATCAGGGGACCTTCAACATCACTGCGCCCTTCAACGCAGAAGGTTCGTAATATTGTAGCCGACGGAAACAGCGGATCAATCCAGTTTTTGCCTATATGTCCTATGATTTATGCGTCCTATCGGTCCTATCGGTCCTATGCTCCACTGTCGCCTACGGCGCCACGCGGACAATGCGCCCTTCGACGCGGAGGCGGTCTTCGGCGAAAAGGTGAATGGCGCGGGGATAGAGTTCGCGTTCTTTGGCTTGGACGCGCTCGGCAAGGGTGTCCGGCGTGTCGTCAGGCAGGACGGGCACGGCCTCCTGCAGAATGATTGGCCCGTGGTCGTATTCCTCGTCCACGAAATGCACGGTGGCGCCGGTGACCTTGACGCCGTGCTCGAGGACCGCCTCGTGGACGTGGTGGCCGTACATGCCCTTGCCGCAGAAGGCGGGAATCAGCGCGGGGTGGATATTCATGATCCGGTTGCGGAAATCGTCGGGCACATGCAGCAGCAGCATGAAGCCGGCCAGGACGACGAGGTCCGCCTTGTGGCGGCGGACTTCCGCCCAGATCGCGTCGTTGAAGGCGGCATCATCCGGAAAGTCTTTGCGCGGCAGGGCGACCGCCGGAATCCCATGTCTGCGCGCGCGTTCCAGGCCATAGGCGTCGCGGCGCGACGCGATGACACAGGCGACCGTTGCATCCAACGCGCCCTGTTCGATGTGGTCAATGATGTTCTGCAGGGTCGTGCCGCTTCCGGACAGCAGCACTGCGAGCCGGATTGCCATGACGTTTCTCCTCTTGCGGCCGGCGCTCAGTCCGGCCAGTCACCCGTGAAGACCTCCGTCGCGGGGCCTTCCTGATAGACGCAGCCGTCCTCCGCCCATTCGGTGGTCAACGCGCCGTACACGAGATGCACATCCACGCGCCGGTCCGCGCGGTCGGTGATCATCGCGGCGAGCGCCGCGCCGCAGGAACCGCTTCCGCTCGCCATGGTCACGCCGCTGCCCCGCTCCCAAATCCGCATGACGATGTTCCGCCGATCCCGCACATTGACGAATTCGACGTTGGTCCGTTGTGGAAAGACGCCATGATGCTCGATTTTCGGGCCGATGGCGGGCAGGTCCACCGCCGTGGCATCCTCGACGAAGACCACGGCATGGGGGTTGCCGATGTTCACGCAGGTGACCTTGACCACGCCGTCGTCGAGTTGCAGCGGCTCCTCGATAACGCGCCCCGGCGCGCCCAGCATGGGGATTTCCGCGCGCTCAAATTTCGGGCGGCCCATGTTGGAACGCACGGACGCCACGCGACCGTCTTCCACATGCAAGGCCACGCGATTGGGACCGGCGAGGGT
>CAZLII010000494.1:0-3976 GCA_964559065.1 uncultured Nitrospirales bacterium
GCGAGGGTGGTCTGCATGCTTCGGGACATCACGGTGCAGCGCACGATAGAAAACCAACTGATGCGGCAGCAGCAGAGTTCGCTCGCGTCGCAATTGGCCGTCACGGTCGCGCATCAATTGCGCAATCCGCTCGGCGTCATGGTGGGCTTCGCGGAAATGCTCGCGCGCGGACTGCCCCCGGAGCACATCCCCGGCGCAGTGAGCAAAGTGCTCCGCAACGGCCTGCGCTGCAAGGAAATCGTGGAAGACCTGCTGCGATTCGGCCAGGGCTTTCCCGGCGAGCGGGTTTCCATGGACTTTCACGCGCTCGTGAAGGAATACCTCCAGCCGATGATCCCCCAAAGCGATTGCGCCCGCATTACCTGGCAATTGCCGGAAGAACAGACCTTCATCGAGTGTGTCCCGGCACAGATTTCTCAAGTGTTTTTCTGCCTCCTCCAGAACGCGATTCAGGCCGGCGCAGAAGAGATTCATTTCACGGCGAACTGCGAGAACGGATGGATTGTCGTGCGTGTTCAGGATGACGGACCGGGCGTGCTGCCGGAATTGCGCGAGGTGATCTTCCAGCCCTTCTTCAGCACCGGCAAGCACGAAGGGGCGTTGGGGCTGGGTCTGAGCCTCTCCCAGGCGGTTGTCAATGACTACGGCGGCCGGCTCTATCTGGAGGATACGGAATCCGGCGCATGTTTCGTCGTGCAGTTGCCGCACCGCAAACCTGCGGCGCCTGTCGAATATGTCCCGCTGTCGCAGGAATCGCCTGTGCTGCGCCGCCGGCTGCTCGTGGTGGACGACGAACTCGACCTCCTGGAAATGCTGGAGATGACGCTTCAGATGCGCGGCTATGAAGTGGACACGACCGGCACCGCCGCCGAAGCCCTGGAATTGCTCCAACGCATTGAGTACGACGCGGTGGTGCTGGATATCCGGCTGCCCGGCGACATGAGCGGCTCGCAACTCTATGAGTTTATTGCCGCTGCGTATCCCGAACTGGCGAAGCGTTCCCTGTTCATCACCGCCGACACGATGAACTATGAAACCCGGCAGTTCCTCGAAAAAGTCAAGCGGCCCGCCATGGAAAAGCCTTTCCTCGTCTATGAATTTGCCACGAAAGTCACGCAACTATTCGACGAGAATCCCTGAAAAACCGCAGGTTACGCGGCCATCAGGCAGCGGCGCGCCCAGAAAATCATCTCCTCGGTCATCAGTCCGCCTTCATGCCCATTGTAGGGGAAGCGCATCAGGCGCTTTTCCTGTGCGGGAATGCGGTTGTATGCGCTGAAAATGCTGGACGGCACGCAGATCATGTCGGCGAGCGCGACGTTCATCAGCACGGGGCACTGGATGCGTTCCGCAAGGTTGTTCAGTTCGATGTAACTCAGGGTGCGCATCGCCGGCTCCAGACGCTCCGGGTATATCCGGAAATAGTCAATGAGTTCCGTCCAGGGCGCTTCGCGGGTGATTTCCAGGGTGCGCCCGAAATGACAGAAGGCGGGGACCTCCGCCATGCACAGTCTGGGGCGGCTGTCCAGGCTGCATACGGCCAATGACAACCCACCCCCCTGGCTGCATCCCGTGACGCCGATGCGGTCGGGGTCGGTTTCATCACGCGCCACGGCAAAGTCCACCGCCCGCACGGCGTCCAGATAGGCCCGGGTGAAATAGTACTGCTCCGGATCGAGGATGCCCCGGGTGATCCAGCCGGGCCGGTGGCCGCCGTCATACGACGCCGCGTCGGTGCTGTCGCCGGATTGGCCGCGCACATCAAACGCGAAGCAGGTGAACCCCTGCAAGGCCCACATGAGATAATCGGCGATCTGGCGCTTGTTGCCGGTATAACCGTGGAAGAAGAGCAGCGTGGGGCGCGGGCGAATCTCATCGGGCGTGACGGCCCAACCCACGATACGGCCACCGTCGAGGGCGGCGAAGGAAAAACGCTCCACGCGCACACCCGGCACGGAATAGGCCACCGGTTCCGATTCCGGATGCAGCGGCTGCGCCTTGCTTTTCTCCAGCATGCGTTCCCAGAAGGCGTCAAAATCCGGCGCCTTGGTCTGCGGCAGCAGGCACACTTCCAATTCAGGCAACGGCAGATCAAACAGAAACATCCTCTTTCCTCCCTGGTCACGGCGCGGGCCGCACAGCCCGCACCCACACACCCAACGCATCCCGCGCCGCCGCCACCGGCACGGCCGCGGTGACGTCCACCTGTGCGCAACAGGCGATGTCCTGCGCCATGCCAACGCGCCGCAATTTCCCCGCATGGGGCGCGGAGTGAAACAAGGCGTCCACGCCTTCCCGGTCAATCCAATTTTTCCAATACGCAAAGCGGTCCGCGCCTTCGGCGATGCGCGCGCCCGATTTTACTGCAATCACGGCGGCGGCGACCCAATCCTCCTGCGCGTCAAATGACGGATCGTCCGCCAGCCCGGCGGGAATGATCACCACTTCGCGATCATGGCGCGCCGCCGCTCGCGCCACCGCCGACGCGTTGACGGTGGACCCGAAATATACCGCTTCGGCGCCCCACGCAGCCACCAGGCGCCCCGCGCCGGTCGTTGTGGTGAAAATCACCTGTTTTCCCCGGGCCGGGGCCGCCTCCCGCGGGCTGTTGCCATAATCAAAACCCTCCGGCGGCACGCCGCCGCGTTCGCCGTAGAGCAGCGCGTCGGGAAAACGCTACCGCGCTGCGAATGCCTCCGACACCGTGCGCACCACCAGCAGTTCCGTCGCGCCCGCGTCCAGCAGCATCGCCGCCGTGGCGCTCGCGCGCAGCGCATCCACCACCACGGCGACCGCGCTGCGATCCGCCGCGAAGCGGCAGCCCGCTTCGCCTTCCACAATGTGCCAGGGATGTGAGGGGGCGGGTGACACGTCAGCGGGGTTCCTTATGGGACGGATCGGACGGATCGGACGGATCGGACAGGCCCGACGAGTCCAACAAGTCCGACTGGTCCGACTGGTCCGACTCGTCCGACTCGTCCGACCAGTCCGACTCGTCCGACTCGTCCGACTCGTCCGACTCGTCCGACTCGTCCGACAAGGCTGGATCCCGCAACCCGGCGGAAGCGCGGGGAGAAGCCCCCCGCCCACACGAAACGCAGCCGGTGATCGCCCCAATGATCACGCCGGCGGCGGTGAGACCGAAAATCCCCGGCACATGGGCGATGCTGCCCTGCACCCGGGCTTTCCGGTGCGGCGCATCAGGCGTCACCGCCACCGTGGCATTGCGGCGTTCCCGCGAATACACGCAGAGAATGCCTGTCGTGACGCCTGCCTTGCGGAGTTGTTGCCGGACCGCCCGCGCCAGCGGACAATCCCGCGTGGCGCTGATGTCATCCACAACCACCCCGCGCGGGTCAACCTTGTTTCCCGCGCCCATGCAACTCACCGTGAATGCGCCCGCGCGATGCGCCGCTTCGAGCAGGTGCGCCTTGGCCGATACGGTGTCAATCGCGTCAAGCACATACGCCCCGGCCATCGGCGGCAATTGGTCCAGGGTGTCTGGCCCGGCGAAGACCTCGAAGCACTCCACGGTTGCGTTGGGATTGATGTCCAGAATCCGCGCGCGCGCCACATCGGTCTTGAACTGTCCGACGGTGCTGTCCAATGCGAACAGTTGCCGGTTGATATTGGTCGGCGCCACGACATCGAAGTCCACAAGCGCCAGATGGCCCACGCCCGCCCGCGCCAGCGCCTCCACCGCGTAGGACCCGACCCCGCCCAGGCCGAAGACCATCACGCGGGCGCGGGCCAGGCGCGCAACCCCCTCGCCGCCAAGCAGCAATGCCGTGCGCTGAAAGCGCGCGGGGCATTCGGGCGTCGTTTCATGGTCTCTCATGCAAAGCCATCCCCAAGCCCCAGGGAAAAGAGACGGTCGGCGTTGCGCGTGGTTTGTTCGGCGATGACCGCTTCCGGCAGCCCCAGGTAGGCCGCCGCGCCCGCGAGGTTGTGGACGATATTTGCGGGGACGTTGGTC
>CAZLII010000495.1:0-3973 GCA_964559065.1 uncultured Nitrospirales bacterium
GCCGATGACGCGGCCCGTCGGACCGACTTTCCGGCCCGCGATGAAGACATCCAGGCCGCCGCCGCTGCCCAGGTCCAGGATGGTCTCCCCTTCCTGCAGGGCCGCGATGGCCGTGGGATTGCCGCAGGAAAGCCCCATGTCGGCGCCCTCCGGCAAGGCGCTCAAGTCCGAAGCGTCGTAGCCTACCTGTTCCGACAAAGCATGTTGCACCGAAGCACCGCAGCAGGACGTTTTCGGTCCGTAGCAGGATTCTCCGGTTTCCGCAATGCGCGCATAACCTTCCCGGACGACATTGCGCATGTTTTCCGCGCTCTCAAGTGGCGTGCTCATGGTCCTCTTTGTCCTTTCGGTGCCGGAGCGATTCCGGCAGGGTTTCCACATAGTCTCGGATGGCATCACGCACCCGGCGATAGACTGCGAGCACGGCCGCTTCGTCTGTAAGGTGGCGGGTCAGCGCCGGCGGATCATCAAATCCGGCATGAACCACCCTTGCCTTGCCCGGAAACAGCGGACAATGCTCGCGGGCGTGGTCGCATACGGTAATGACAAAGTCAAAAGGAATATCCATGACTTCACGCACGTGTTTGGATCTTTGCCCGGAGATGTCCACCCCCACTTCGGCCATGACCTGCACGGCGCGCGGGTTGAGTCCATGGGTTTCGATGCCCGCCGAATGGGCCTCCAGTACGCCTGGTTTCAGGTGGCGCGCCCAACCCTCAGCCATCTGGCTGCGGCAAGAATTGCCTGTGCACAGGAACAGGATGCGAATGGGAGATTGCATTTTGTTCACCTTAAGCCATGTATGTTCACGGCGCGATGTAGATCATGTAGATGCCGCCGATCAGGACGAGGACGCCGCAAATCCGTTTGATAATAACGGTTCCACGGGATTGTTCATTCCAGTTGAGGTATCGCTGCACGAGTTCCGTGCTGGTTCCTGCGACCACGATGACGGCACAGTGCCCTATTCCGTAGGTCAAGAGCAGCAACGCGCCGTAGGCCATGTTGGCGCTGCCCAGCGCGAAGGCGACGGCGAGCATGGGGGCCATGAAGGCAAAGGTGCAGGGTCCCAACGCGATGCCAAAGACCAGTCCCAGAATCAGCGCCGCCAGCAGGCCCTTGCGTTTCATGTTGACCTGCCCCGGTCCGGACCACGGCATTGGAATGACGTCCAGCAGATGAAGGCCGACAACAAAGAAGATGATTGCCATGAAGTAGTAGCCGAAGCGTCCGACATCGCCCATCATGCGGCCTGCGCCGGCGGTAATCACGCCAATCAGGCCGATGGTCACGAGAATGCCGGAAGCGAACAACAGCGAAAGCACGAAGGCCCGGCCCGTGGTAATCTTCCCCTGCTCATTGACAAATCCGATGATCAGCGGGAGACTGGCGAGATGGCACGGGCTGAGCAGAATGCTGAGCACGCCCCACGTCAGCGCCGCGCCCAGGGCGATGGCCGGACTGCCTTCCACGGCGTGCGTCAGCGTCATGAAGAGTTCCTGAAACATGGTTTACTGCACTCCCATGGCTTTGAGTTCTGCTTCCATTTCTTCCAGCGACAGCACGCCCGTATGGCGGCGCGTTTCCTTGCCGTCCCTGTCATAGAAAATCTGGGTCGGGATGCCTTTGATGCTAAATCGCGCGGACAGGACGGGTTCTTCATTCACATTGACGAACAGCACCTGCGCTTTGTTTTCGTACTTCTTGCGCAACGCATCGAGCACCGGCTCCATCTGCTTGCATGCGACACACCCGACAGAACCGAAATCCACCACAGACGGCATGCCGGCGGCCCGCGCCTTGTCCACCGGGTTGTCGCGCATGAGGGCGTTCTGCTCCTTGACCCAGTCGGCGCAGACCAGAATGGGCACGCGCGTGCCGATGCTGCGGACATAGTCGTTGATGGCGATGCGGCGCTTTTCTTCGCGCAACGTCGGCAGGATCATGTCCCTGACATCTTCCACTTTCGCGTCACCGAAATACATCTGGTAACTTTCGTAGAATGCGGCAATCTCCTCTTCCGTCGGTTCGGAGGGCGGCACCGTTTTTTCCAGGAATGTGAAGATCAGTTCCTCATCTGTCTTGCCGGAAATATCCGCGCCGTTTTTCGCCGCATCTTCGCGCGCCAGCGAATGCAATATGCCCAGTCCCGCCATGTTTTCGAGCAGGAAAAACCGGCTTTTTTCGAGCATGGGCCGCAAACGTTCCGGCGCCTTCGCCAATTCCGCCTGAATTTCGTTCAAACCGATCTCATAATCGCCGGATTGCAGCAGTACGCCTTCGGGTAGCGATGCGAGGCGCGCCTGCTGAAGCACGTTGGTGGCGAGGCCGGGATAGGCTTCGTGCAGCACCGCCGCATCGGCAGCCGCGCCAACATTTGAAGACATGAGAAGACCCGTCAACAAAAGCATCAACACAAGGGCGCGAGTGAACATCATTGTTTCTCTCCAGCCGCTTCCGGGGCGTCCGTTTCGGCAAAGTCGAAGCCCAATTCTTTCCATTTTCCCAGGATATCTTCCTTGGAATAAAAGCCTTCGTGCCGGAACAATTCTTTTCCCGACGGGTCGAAGAAGATTTGCGTGGGAATGAGGTTGATCCGATATTGCCTGCCCGCGCCGGGGTTTTCCCACACATCAATGAATTCAACGGTCATGCGCCCTGCGTACTCTTTGGTAAGTTCATCGAGGATGGGGGCCATCATTCTGCATGGGATGCATTTTTTCGCGCCAAGGTCCACCAGCCGGGGCAGCGCTGTTGCTGCTGCAGTAGGAACAGCAACTTCGGAATGGCCACCCGGGTTGCCGCCCTGTTTCAACAGCATCGCCGCGCCGGCGCCCAGAATCACCGCACATACGATCCCGATTTTCACATACACGTTCATAACACTCCACCTCTATTGGTTTTCGAGACAGGCACGCACTTCATCGCGGATGTAAAAGCGCATGGTCTCGTCGTCATCAAGCAAGTCCCATACCTTCTTGAGGTTTTTCCATGATGTTTCCCTGCCGTCTCGGATTTCCGACACGACTACCGACTGAAACTGCAGTTGGTAGCGGTCGGCATAGTGGGCTTGCTCCGGCTCATCCAGATTCACCGGATGCCACAACAGTTTGCCCGTGGCCATTTCGGAGATAAATTCATCCTCCACCGCCTGGCGCGCCAGCCATTCAATTTTCTCACAGGCCGGGCACCGCAGGGTGCGATGGAAAAAATGCACTACAACACCGTCCGCGGGGCCGAATACCGGTTCGGATTGCACCCCAACGGACGGACCGCCGCATCCACCCATGGCAATTGCCGCCAATACCAGCAATAGCAGCCAACGCCGCAAATACATCGTGTGCCATTCCTGGTTCATGCGAGAAATTGCTTGATTTCGTCCACGCTGGGCACTTTGCCCGCCACCTTCACCTCGCCGTCTACGGCCAAGGCGGGCGTCATCATCACACCGAAGCCCATAATGGCATTGATGTCCTTTATCTTCTCCAGTTCATATTCAATGCCCAACGCTTGCGCCGCCGCTTCGGCATGCTCCGCCAGTTTGGTGCATTTCGGGCAGCCCGTGCCCAGTATTTGCAGTTTCTTCATTGTCGCTCAACCTCCTTTGTTTTTCATCGTCGCCATGTGCTATCCCGACCACAAGCCAAACAAAATGCCCGCCAGCGCGGACATTACCACGACCAGCGTGATATAGACCAACGTCTTTTTCGTGCCCATGATGCTGCGGATGACCAGCATATTCGGCAGAGAGAGCGCCGGACCCGCCAAAAGAAGGGCAAGGGCCGGACCTTTGCCCATGCCCGCGCCAATCAAGCCCTGAAGAATCGGCACTTCCGTCAGGGTGGCAAAATACATAAACGCGCCCACCACTGCCGCCAGCAGGTTCGCCCGGAAGGAGTTGCCGCCCACGGCCCATTCCACCCCCCCGGAAGGGATCAGCCCCTCGTGGCCGGGACGCCCCAGCAATGCGCCC
>CAZLII010000496.1:0-3970 GCA_964559065.1 uncultured Nitrospirales bacterium
GCACGATCAGCGCGTCTGTCTTGAATCCGTGGGATGGTCATGAATCTACGCGGTGGTTGCAGCCCGTTCAAACCAGGCATAGCGCATCATGGATATTGCGCGGCATCGCGCGCATGGTTATGCTACAGGGCATGCTTGGTCTGTGGTCGGCATGGCCGTAGGATTGTCGTTACGGGGGAGGCGAACGGAAAGATGGAACATTCACTGGCGCTGCGCGGCATGAGCGCGCTGGGGCTTTGTCTGATGATCGGGTTGGCGTGGGCGCTGTCTGAAAACCGGCGTTGTGTGCGCTGGCGGCTGGTGGCTTGGGGCGTGGGGCTGCAATTCGCGTTGGGCCTGCTTGTGATGCGTACGCACGCGGGCCGGGTCTTTTTCGAGTGGGTGAAGGCGGCCTTTGACCTGTTGACGGAATCCAGCGGCCGGGGCGCGGAATTCGTGTTCGGCAATCTGTCGCGGGTCTTCATACTGGAGCAGGCGCTGACGCCGGGCGCGGACGGCGCGATGGTCCCCGAAGCGCCGTTTGTGGTGAGCGCGGTGGTGGCGTTCAAGGTGCTGCCGGTGATCATCTTCGTGGCGGCGCTGGCGGCGATGCTGCAACACCTCGGCGTGATCCAGGCGCTGGTGCGCGGCATGGCCTGGCTGATGCGGCGCACGATGAAAACGTCGGGCGCGGAGACCTTCGGGACGGCGCTGCTGGTTTTCGGCGGCATTGAATCCCTGAGTGCGTTGCGCGGTTACCTGAAAGAAATGACGCGGTCCGAGTTGTTTACATTGATGACGGCGTTTCTGGCGACGATTGCGGCGAGCGTCATGGTGGCCTACGCGACCTTCGGCGCATCGCCGGGGCATCTGTTGGCGGCGTCGCTAATGAGCGCGCCGGCGGCGATTGCCGTGGCGAAGGTGCTGGTGCCGGAGACGGAAACGCCGCCGACTTCGGGCGAAGCGCGGGTGGAGATACCGCTGCACAGCCATAATGTTTTTGATGCGGCGGCGCAGGGCGCGGGCGTCGGGCTGAACATGGCGCTGCACGTCGGCGCGATGCTGATCGTGTTCGTCGGGCTGATATATCTGTTCGATCAGGCATCGGTGGCCCTGACCTCGCGCACCATCGCGGAACTGGCGGGATGGATCATGCGGCCATTCGCATGGATCATGGGCGTGCCATGGCGGGACGTGCCGGAAGTGGCGCGCCTGCTCGCTGTGAAATCCGTGTTCAATGAATTCATCGCCTACAGCGAGTTGCAGCCGGTCATCGCGGAGCAGGCGGTCAGCCGGCGCGGCATCACCATCGCCACCTATGCGCTGTGCGGCTTCGCCAATCCCGGCAGCCTCGGCATCATGATCGGCGGCATCAGTGCGCTCGCGCCGGAACGCCGGAGCGAGGTCGCGGCCTTAAGCGTCAAGGCGTTCATCGGCGGCACGCTCGCCGCCTTCATGACCGCCTGTGTCGCGGGAGTGTTGATCAGTGAGTGATTCGGCAGGCTTACCGCGCGTATTGACCATCGCCGGCAGCGATTCGGGCGGCGGCGCGGGCATCGAGGCGGACCTGAAGACCATGACCGCCCTCGGATGCTTCGGCATGGCGGCGATCACCGCCATCACCGCGCAGAACACGCGCGGGGTCTTTGGCATCCATGACATCCCCCCGGAAGAAGTGGCGCGGCAGATAGACGTCGTGCTGGAAGACATCGGCGCGGACGCCGCCAAGACCGGCATGCTTTCCAGCGCCGCGATCATCTGCGCCGTGGCCGGCGCCCTGCGGCGGCGGCCCGTCGAAAAACTCGTGGTGGACCCCGTGATGGTGGCCAAAAGCGGCGATGCGCTCCTGCGCGAAGATGCGCGGGACGCGCTGATCGCGGAACTGCTCCCGCTGGCGTACATCGTCACGCCCAATGTGCCGGAAGCGGAGGTCTTGGCCGGGATGTCTATCAGCGATGCGGCCTTGATGCGCCGGGCCGCGGAACGCATACGGGCGCTGGGTCCGAAATACGTGCTGCTGAAAGGCGGGCACCTGGAAGGGCCTGAGGCGACGGACTGGCTCTTCGACGGCAACGCAATGCGATCGTTCTCCGCGCCGCGTATCGCCACGAAAAACACGCACGGCACCGGCTGCACCTTCTCCGCCGCCATCGCCTGCCATCTCGCCCGGGGCGCATCCGCGCAAGACGCCGTGGCGCATGCCAAGGAATATCTCAGCGGGGCCATACGCCACAGTTTTCCCTTGGGAACGGGGCACGGTCCGTTGAACCACATGTGGAATTTCGTGCGCGGCGGCCCTTCGTCCGAATAGCGCGGAATTCTCCGTTTGTTGCGGCAAACTTACGCGCGTTGCCGATGGCGGCGCGCCCTTCGCAATGCTACAATACCCGCCCGGGAAATTCAGGGACAGCGTGCGAACTGCGGAACAATTCGCAGCCCTTGGATGAAGATCTCGTTGATGTAATTCGTAATCTGTCCCTGAATTTCCCTGAATTTCCGTCCCTGAATTCGTATGGGGAGTGTGCATGTACGTGCAGCGTTTGGAATGCCGCCTGTTTCGATGCCTGGAAGATGTTGTCTTCGAGCCGGAACCGGGCTTGAATTGCATCCGTGGCGGCAACGCCCAGGGCAAAACGAGCCTGCTCGAGGCCGTGCTTTTCGCCGCCACCTCCAAGAGCCATCGCACCAACGTGGAAAGTGAACTCCCCCAATACGGCGCGGAACAGTTTCAACTGCGGCTGCGCGCGCGGCGCGAGACAGGCGAGGTGGACATCGAGTCGCGCTGGTTCCGGGGGGCCAAGCGGATCAAGGTCAACGGCGTGCCGCAGGCGCGCCTGAGCGATTTGCTGGGGCGCGTCAATGTCGTCTTTTTCTCGCCGGAGGACGTGGACCTCGTGAAGGGCGGCGCGGGACAGCGCCGCCGCTTTCTGGATATGGCGATTTCCCAGGTGCAGCCGGCCTATCTCGCCGCGTTGCAGATGTACCGCCAAGCGCTGCGGCAGCGCAATGAACTGCTCCGCGCGGCGCAGCCCGATCACGACCACATCGCCGTGTGGGATGCGCAACTCGCGCAGTACGGCGCGGTAATGACGGCGCAGCGCGCCGCATTCATCGAGGCGCTCAGCGACCATGCGGCGCGCGCCTATGCGCAGATCGCGGACGCGGAACCGCTCGCGCTCGACTATGCGCCCGATGTGCGCCCGGAGGAGTCCATCGCCGCCGTCCTGGAGCGCTCGCGCGCGTCCGACATCAAGCGCCGCGTCACCCAGCGCGGCCCGCACCGCGATGACTTTACGGCGCTGGTGGATGCGCGCCCCGCGCGCGCCCACGCTTCGCAGGGGCAGCAGAAAAGCGCCGCGCTGGCGATCAAACTGGCAGAACTCGCGCTGGCGCGGCAGCGCGTGGGCGAGTATCCTGTCCTGATGCTGGATGAAGTGCTTGCTGAACTTGACGCGCAGCGCGCCAGGCGTCTGCTCGACGCAATTGATCCCCGGGTGCAATGCCTCATCACCACGACGGAATTGGAAGACCGCTACAGTTTTCGCGATGCCGGATGCGCCATGTTCCGCATTGAACGAGGCCGCCTTGAAAAAGAATGAACCCACCCATATCGGCGAGATTCTGAAGCAACTCGCCAAGCACACCGCGCTGGGAACGCACCTCGAACACGCGCGCATCTGGGAACACTGGCCCGAACTCGCCGGCATGCCGCTCGCCGCACACATCCGCCCGAAAAGCGTCGCGGAAAAAGTGCTGCGCGTCGAGGCCGACAGCGCCGTGTGGATGAACTATTGCATCCATGAAAAGGCGCGCGTCGTGCGCAACATCAATCGCATGTCCCGAAAGAAACTCATCACCGATCTGTTTGTGGTGCTGGTCGGCGACGATGAGACCATGAAGGAGTCCTGAAGGGGATGTGATCCGGAGGAAAACACACAGTGTTGTCCAAAATAAGTTGTTAAGTAAATCAAAGGCTATGCCCAAAACCCTT
>CAZLII010000497.1:0-3968 GCA_964559065.1 uncultured Nitrospirales bacterium
CGTAACTCTGGCCCGTCGCGAGCGGGATGTTCACGCCGTTCAACTGCCACTGGTACGTCAGACCGCCAACATCTATCGTGGCGTCCGCCACCAGCGTATGGGAACCGCCTTCCGGTATCGTCGCGCCGGAAGGCTGCACCGTCACCGTGATCGGCGGCGGCACCACCTGCACCTCCACCGTGTCGCTGTTCACAAAGTGTCCCGGGAACGTGTCCGAGGTGATCACACAGCGGTAGAAACCCGCATCGCTGAAATCCGCATTCGTGATTTGGTAACTCGTCCCGGTCGCGCCCAAAATGTCCGCGCCGCCCTTCTGCCACTGGTACGTCAGGCCGCCGACGTCAATGGTCGCGTCAACGCTCAACGTGATGTCCTGCCCATAAATCACCGTCCCCCCCACCGGCTGCTGCGTGATCAAAATCGGCGGCGGGTCAACCTTCACGGTGGCGCTGTTGCTGGTGGCAGAACCGCAGGCCGCCGCCGGCGCGGTGACAAGCACCCGATACTGCCGCTCACCCAGGTAATCCAGCGGCAACTGCCAGTCAATCGTGGTCGCGCCGGGGATATTCTCCCACGTGCCGCCGTTGTTCCACTGCCACTGGTAATCTGTCGGATTCGTCACGCCGCCAATGCCCGAAGGCGTCATCTGCAGGCTGGCGTTGAAGTTCCAGTTGCCGGATCCGTAAATGGCGTCGCCGCCCGTCGGCTGCGGGTTAAAGCCCAGCGCCGGATATGCCGCCCACTCGCTGATGAAGAACGAAGTCCGGTCGCCGCCATACGTGCTATAGGAGAGCGAGTTCAGGAGTCCCTCTCCGTTCAGGTTGCCAGAGGCCGCCAGCCAGTTGAAGTAACTGGCGAAGCCGTTATCGTTCACCCGGTAGTTCCACAACCAGCCGTGCAAACCGTTCTCGACGCAAGACCCCAAAATGCGAGCACGCAACCGAATGATTTCGACCCACTCAGTATCTGGGCCTCCGCAGCCGTCGCCGATGGGAATCCGGTAGGCGGGACTGAAGTTAAGGTCAATTTCAATGTTGCTTTGCGTGGGCAGTGTATAGTTCTTATCATCGTCCTTTACAGGCTCAGCGATGAAATCAAGTGCGGTCACTGAGAAGACCTCTTCATCGGCGCTCTTGCCCCCGATAAGCGAGAAGATAATCAAGCCAATATTGGGAAACACCCCCCGGGCAAAAGTCTGGGCGATCAACGCCTGCATGTAGTCCACGTTGTTCTGATCGCCAATCGTCAGGTATGCCGCCAGGAGATTCGCCACATCGTCTCCAAAACCTTCCGACGCGGACTCGAGAATGCCGTCCTCACCCCAAAGGCTTGGAATATCCACGTTTTCATTCAGCGTGTAGTTGCCGACAATAAATACCCCTGAATCAACGGTAATACTGAGCGTAACCGCAGCGCCCGTTGTGATCGTTGTGTTGGGCATCCATGCGGGTCTATTGTTCAGGGTGATGCATCCGATAATCCCGGTATCCATTCGGGCTGAGATACGGGTGGCATTCAGTATTTCCAGACAGAAACTCACCTCGAAGTCCTGCACCCTCGCCTTATTCGCGGCGAAGGCCGCTTGGATGGCGTTCATCTTGGCGTCACCCAGCAGCGCCCGACAACAGGGATCGTCGTTCAGGATTCTCGCCAGCAGGGCCAGATGGTCGTCATCGTTGATGCCGTCGCCGGTGTGGTCCTGTCCTCTGAAGGTCGCGCTCAATTGCGCCCATGGCGCGGGAAACAATGGATTGGGCACGACGTATTGCCACACTTCGTCGTTCTGTGACCAATTGTCCACTGTGGCCACGTCAAGTCGTCCCGGCAAATCGTCGAGTATGGCGTCGAAGTCGTACTGCGCGAAAGCCAGCCCCGGCAGCGCCACCGCAGCCGCCATTACCACACACATTAAAGAGATGCGCTTGTTCATCACGTGATTCCTTCCCCCGAGACCCCGCGCAGCCATCTGCGGAAGCCCCGGCATTGACGTTGAAAAAATACCCACAACCCTGCGCATAATCGCGTTATTCAGTGAACCCATTCCTTAAAACCAATCGCAAAGCACTTGCACACCACACAACACACTCACGAGATTCCTTCCCACTGGCAGGCCCTTTCCTGCATGAAAATTGCTTACGCTGCACACGTCCTCACGCTGCCGTCCGCATTGCGCAATTTTTGCACGGACACAGGTTGCACCCAACGGCTGCAGCCCATCCTGCTCACACCCGGGAGGCCAATCTCCCGCATCCATCCTACAACAAGTGGACTGACTTGTCAAGACCTTTTTTTGGTGGAAAAATCAGTGGCCGCAGATCGGGGGCGGATCAGTGCATTTTCTATTATTCTTGAAATCATCATATTCTGTTTTTGTCACTTATCATGTCCCCGGTTCCTTCCGCCAACTTTGGCGCGGCCACCCAGGGAATATCCGGGGCCTCCGGCAGGGCATGTTCCAGAAGCACCCACGTGGCCAATGCTGTCGCGTGGCCGTGGGCCATATCCATGTCTTGAAGGTCCGGCTCATAGACCCATCCGCCGCCGGGAAATTGCATGGCGGCGACTTGCGAGACCCATGCCTCTGAGACGCGGTCGCTGAAGCCGAGGTAGTACAAGAATGCGATCGCTTCGAATGCGAGGTCTGTTTTCATCTTTTCCTTTTCGGCGATGGCAACCAGAATGTCTGCAAAGCGGTCGCGGGCGGCGGCGATTTGCGGAAATGCCTCGGCGCAGCCGTTCTCCCCCATCCAATGGAGGCTCAGGATGTAGTGCGTCTTGACATAGTCCGCGAGTTTGTTGCCGGGGGGCGACTCGCGGTCCAGGACGGCCAGGGTCTCCTCCACAAACGCCGCGCCCACAGGATACACATCGCAATACATGGCGCGTGCCATGGTGCGAGTGATGGGATTGTCGGTGGTGTCAATAACCCCGAGGGCCACGCGATACGTGGGATCCACGAGGCGGCCCATCAACAACGCCATCTCGCGGTTGTTTTCATCGAGTCGTTCCGGCGGACAGGTGTTTGCAATCGCATATTTTTCGTCCAGTCCGAATTTCCGCTGCAAATAATCGAGGATCGCCCATACCTGCCAGTCTGCGGGATGGTACTGGTCGTGCGTGGCGGCGAAATTCAAACCGTCTTCGATGGCTTCTGCGTAGGGGCTGTGTGCGTGGGGACCGGTGATCACGCGCTTGGGGGCTTCGGGCGACGCTTGCACTTCTTCGGCAACGGGTTCGGGCGCGACGGCGGGCGCGGACGCGGGCAGCGCAGGTGTTTCCCGTTCGCCGCGCGAGGTCCAGAACAAGACTGCCATCAGGGCCAATGCGACGACACACAACCCTCCAATCACCAGATGCCGATTCGCGGCCCCTTTGTTCCGGTCGGGACTGATTTTTTTCACCGCTTGTATCATGGCCTGTTCTCCTTGGTCATCATGTCTTTCATTATATCCTATGGCCGCCTGTCAATTCGCCAGCAAATCAAGCGTCTCGGCTGCGTCCAACACCGCGTTTGCGCTGATGTCCGCGGGAATCCGGTCGGGCCGGGACAGCACCTGCATAGTCAGGATCGCATCAAAGGGGAGGACGGCGCCTTCGGCGAGGCCCATCAAGATGACGCGCTGTTCCTCGGTAAAGTCGGCTAGTTCCTGCCGGAAATAGAGCGCCAGCCGGTATCGCGCCGACAGGGCGGCCATCGCCGGGTCCCGGGGCGCTTGCGCGCCCTGCGTTCTGGCCAGATTTGCCGCCAATGCATCCACGGTCGGCAGCAGCCGCGCCCACGCGGCATGAATCGCGTGGCGATCGCGTTCGCCGCGCGCGATGGCCGCCTGAAACGCGGCGGCATAGCGGCCGAGCGCGGTCGCGCTGGCCCAAAGCGCGTCGGGCGCATCGTCAAAGGCGCGCAGGGTTTCGCCGTACCACTTGACCATGAGCGGTCCGTGCCAGACGTCGCGCGCGGCATCGGTCAC
>CAZLII010000498.1:0-3968 GCA_964559065.1 uncultured Nitrospirales bacterium
CCGCGGTGGACCCGGAGGGACGACATCAGCCGGTCGGGTATTGGCAGGAGACGGTGTCGGTCACGCCGGGTGCGCCGCTTGCGGAGCGCCTCGCATGCGACGTGGCCATCGTTGGGGCGGGCTTCACAGGGCTTTCGACGGCCTGCCATTTGAGGAAGTGCAAGCCCGACCTGGATGTCGTGGTGCTGGAGGCGGGGGTGGCCGGACACGGCGCCAGCGGGCGCAACGGCGGCTTCGTCATGCCGCTCATCGGGTGGGACCTGCTCTACGCCGTGCAGAAACTCGGCGAGGCGGCGGCGGGCGAGGCATACCGGCTGATGTACCGCGCGGTGGCGCATGTGAAGCGGGTGGTGGCGGAACATGGCATTGACTGCGATCTGGAAGCCACGGGCTACCTTTTGCTCAACACCTGTGAAGCGCGGGAGCGCCGCGCGCGGCGCGAACTGGAGGTGGCGCACCGCCTGGGTTTTGACCATGAATGGCTGGAGGGCGCGGCGCTGGCCGAGCACATTCGTTCGGACCATTTCCGCAGCGGCGTTTTCGACCCGCATCCCTGCGTGGTCAATCCGGCGAAACTGGTGCGGGGGATGAAGGCGCTGGTCGAGTCCCTAGGCGTCCGCGTTTATGAGCGGACGCCGCTGCTGGAACTGGAGGCGGGAAATCCGGCGCATCTGCGCACCGAATCGGGGGAAGTGCGCGCGCGCCAGGTGTTGCTGGCGCTGAACGGCTACGGCGGCGCGGTCGGTTTCATGCCGTCACGCGTGCTGCCGGTGCATACCTACATCGTGCTGACGGAACCATTGCGCGGGGAACAACTGGACGCCGTCGGCTGGGGGAAACGGCGGACCAGCCTCGAATCGGCGCGCAATTTCATCCACTATTTCCGGCTCACGGCGGACAACCGCATCCTCTTCGGCGGCGAAGACGCGACGATCTACTACGGCGGGCGCTATTATGACCGCGACGACAAGGTGTTCCAGGCGCTCAAGGACCGCTTCCACGAGTATTTTCCCACACTGCGCGGCGTGCGCTTCACCCACGAGTGGGGCGGCGTGTTGGGCGTTTCGCTCGACATGTTCCCCACCTTCGGCCAACAGGACAACATCTTCCACGCGGGGGCCTACTCCGGGCATGGCGTCGCGCTCAGCAACTACGCGGGCGCGATCCTCGCGCCGCGCATGCTGCGCGCCGCCGGCGTGACCGATGTGGAGGAGGCGGAGCCGGAGAACCCGTTTTTCTACGGGCGGCGTCCCGCCTGGTTGGGCGCGGACCCGGCGCGCTATCTCGGCGTCCAGGCGTATCGCTATCTCCTGCGCGCCCAGGACCGCCTGCAGGGCGCATGAGGCATACCGGTGGATCACACGCCGAACTGCCGGAGATGATGCTCGAAGTGCTTCGTGTGCATGCGGTCCCAGCCGTCCACGCCGATGTTGCCAAAGACGACATGCGGCGCGGGGTGGAGTTCATCCGCCTGCACCAGGTTCAGGTATTCCTCCAGCAGGGCGTGCAGGGTTTCCTCATCCCCCGGCTCACGCGCGGTCACCCCCTGCGCAGTCAGACGGCGGGGAAAGCGCACGTTTCTGGGCATGGGAAACCACCGTTGCAGAAACACTGGCCCAAGTATATGCTCCGTAAACCAGTTACCGAAATAGGGGACCTGTGTCGAGCGGCCCATCGAGTGCTTTACCGCCCAGATCAGGTGTTCGATCATTTCCTTCTTCCGCATGTGGCCCCAGCGCGGGGACGCATCCTCCGGAATCTTCTTCAGGCGCTGGATCACTTCGCGCACGTAATCGGCGTCCATATGCTGCATGGCCGCAGTCTCCTTGCTCTGTTTCTTTGCGCTCATTGTACCCCACCGCCGCCGAAAAATGATCCTCCACATGGGATTTCAACACGCCGAATGCGCTACCATTATGCGCAGGATTTCATGAGGAAATGTCGCACATGAGGCAGTATCTGCCGGAAACGATTCAGGATGTAGAGACCCTGGAGGATTTGCTGAGCGCGCCGTCGGACGGAGCGATCGCCGCGTTGCGCCGCATCCGTGGCGACATCGTGCTGCTGGGTGCGGGCGGGAAGATGGGGCCGTCGCTGGCGCGGATGGCGCGGCGCGCGGCGGACAACGCGGACGGTTTGTGGACGCCCCGCCGCATCATCGCAGTGTCGCGCTTTTCGGAGGCCGGGCTGGAGGAAAGCCTGCGGGCGCACGGCATCGAGACCATCGCCTGCGATCTCCTGGACCCCGACGCGGTGGAACGTCTGCCCGATGCGCCCAACATCATCTTCATGACGGGAATGAAATTCGGGGCGACCGGCAACGAGGCGCGCACGTGGGCGATGAACGCCTGGCTGCCGGGCGTCGTTTGCGCGCGCTATCGGGTGAGCCGCATCGTCGCGTTCTCCACGGGCAACGTGTATGGGCTGTGCCCGGTGGCGTCCGGCGGGTCGCGGGAAGGCGATGCGCTGCGGCCGGAGGGCGAATACGCGATGAGTTGCCTGGGCCGGGAGCGCATCTTCGAGCATTTCAGCCGGGAATGGAAGATTCACACCACCCTGATCCGCCTCAACTACGCCTGTGAAATGCGCTATGGCGTGCTGGTGGATTTGGCGGGAAAAATCTGGCGGGAGGAACCCGTGCCGCTGACGATGGGTTATTTCAATGTGGTCTGGCAGGGCGATGCGAATGCGGCCGCGCTGCAGGCGCTGGCGTGTGCCGATGCGCCGCCGTGCGTGATCAACGTCACGGGGCCGGAACTGCTTCGCGTGCGCGAGGTCTGCGAGAAGTTGGCGGCGATCATGGGCAGGCGCGCGCATTTCGTCGGCGGGGAATCGTCGGATGCGCTGATCAGTGACGCCGGTTGTGCGCATAAACTGTTCGGGCCGCCACGCGTAGACGCCGATACGCTGATCCGGTGGGTGGCGGACTGGGTGATGCGCGGCGGGGAGACGTTGGGAAAACCCACGCATTTCGAGGTGCGCGATGGCCGATTCTGAATGCGACAATCCTCCTGCAACGCAAAGCGTCTGGGATGCGCTGCGACGAGGTGTCGCCATTCCGGCGCATCCGCTGGCGCTCGATGCGCGACGCCGTCTCGATGAGCGCCGACAGCGCGCGCTCAGCCGCTATTACCTTGCGGCGGGCGCGGGCGGCTTGGCCGTCGGCGTGCATACCACGCAGTTCGCCATCCGTGACCCAAAGGTCGGCCTGTTTCAGCCCGTGCTCGAACTGGCCGCCGAGGAAATGGACCGGGCCGACGGTGCGCGGGCTACGCCGGTCCTGCGCATCGGCGGGATCTGCGGGCGCACGGCGCAGGCGGTCGCCGAGGCGCGCCTGCTCGCCGACCTCGGCTATCATGCCGGGCTGCTCAGTCTCGCCGCCATGCGGGACGCGGATGATGACGCGCTGATCAGCCATTGCCGCGCCGTTTCCGAGTGCATCCCGCTCTTTGGTTTCTATCTCCAGTCGGCGGCGGGCGGGCGCGTCCTGTCGTATCGGTTCTGGCGGCGCTTCATGGAGATTGAGCGCGTGGTCGCGATCAAGATTGCGCCCTTCAACCGCTATCAGACCCTCGACGTGATGCGCGCCGCCGCCGAATCGGGCCGCGAAGACATCGCGCTCTACACCGGCAACGACGACGCCATCGTGGCGGACCTGATCACGCCGCACCGGTTTATCGTGAGCGGACGCCCCGTCGAGCGGCGCATCGTCGGCGGCCTGCTCGGCCATTGGGCCGTGTGGACCCAGTCCGCCGTGGCGCTGCACGCCGAATGCCGCCGCGTCGCCATCTCCGGCGAGGCCGTTCCAGCGGCGCTGTTGCAGCAGGCCGTGGAAATCACCGACTGCAACGCCGCCTTTTTCGACGCCGCCAATGGATTCGCCGGCTGTATCGCGGGCTTGCACGAAGTGCTGCGCCGCCAGGGCCTGCTCGAAGGCGTCTGGTGTCTCGATCCCCAGGAGGGTCTGG
>CAZLII010000499.1:0-3960 GCA_964559065.1 uncultured Nitrospirales bacterium
TGGCGTCGGCTTCGAGGGGAATCTCCTCCCCCGCCGCCGCCGCCTCGGCGCGGCGTTGCAGCGTGATCTCCGGGCCGACCCACAACGCATAGGACTGCGGCGAGAACAGACTGGGATACGCGGCCCGCTCCACACGCAGGGACGCGACGGGAGTCACCGGATCGAAGAGGATCAGTTTGCCGCCCGGTTCCTGCTTTTTCTCCCGCATCGTTGCGCAGGACGACATGGCCCCCGCCGCGAGCAACAGGCAACCCGCCATCAATACGCCACCCAGGTATTTCATTGTTGTTCCTCCGCCGGCGGAGGCGACACCACCGCGCCGCCCTCCACCCGGACCTCCAAATCGCCACTTGCGGAAGTGGTGGTTTTAGGGGTAACCCTGTCCATCGCGCTTTCCGATTCCGGACCGCCTTTTCCGTGTCTTTGCAGCATCATTTCGCCGCTATCGGAAACCATTTTCACAATGCCCATCGGGCGCACATCATCATTCACCCAAATCTGCACGGGGCTTTCACCGGTTGCCTGGCCATCCGATTCGCGCGTAATAATGATGCGCTCCGCCATGATCTCGCCCATCGGCGTGGCAACCTTTTCCTTCCCGGCAGATTTTCTGGTTTCCTTCGTTTTGGATGCGCTGCTTTCGTCGGAGACTTCCACCGGCACGGCAATGGGCGGCTCCGCCCCTTCCTTGATAAAAATCTTGTGGACATTCCTGGGATCGCTCGCGGGACCTGTGATGAGCATCTTGTATATCGCCGGAAAACCTTCCTCTGGAATGATCTCCGTTTCCAGCCAATAGCCGTCCTTGCGCTCGACTTTCTCTTTCCCGACTATCGCCTGCCGCACGAAAAACTTCCGCCCAGTGGTTTTGTCGTGCAGTTCATACCACGCATAGACCCCCGGCTCCGGCTTTATGAGGCTGCCGGACAGCACATCCCCGACAATGCCCTGCGCGAAGGCCGGTGAAGCCAATGCCACGATATACAGCACCGCAAACACACTCGCGCCTTTCATGCCGCCAAGACCTCCTTTCTTAAAAAGCCCAACAATTATTGACACCCTATCTTATCATGGAACGCACGCCACTCGAAAGCGGCGGTCACCGCCCAACGCCCAACGCTTCCTTGACAGACCTGTCTTTCTTCGCTATAGTGCGCGGAGATGACTTGATGCAGGAGTGACGGATGGGCGGCGACATATTTTTTCCCGCATCTGGGGTTTCAAACCCGCACACGGCGGTTTCAAGGCACTATTGGCATGCGCATCATCACCACGCTTGACCAGTGCGGCGCGTCGGATTACGCCGTGCTCCTGGGAACGCTTGCCCGGTGGGCGGCCAACGTGGAACGGCTGCGCATTACGGCCATCACCGGCGACCTCGACGCGGAGACGCGAGCGCTACTCCAAGCGCAGGTGCACGAATTCCGTCATTTCGATGATTTTCAGGTCGCCCGCGATTTTGCGCCGTTTCTCCCTCATCTGGGGCACCCCATCGGAAAATTTGCAAAACTGTTCTTTGCATTGGAGCATCTGCAGGACGCCGATGACGCCGACACCGTGCTGTTCCTCGATCCAGACACCTATGTGCAGCGCCCCCTGAATGAATTGGAGCGTTTTGCCTCGGATGATATCCTCCTTTTCGGATACCAGTTTCAGAACATCCATCACGCGTTCCGGCCCAATGCGCGGCTGGCCGTGGCCGATGCCTTCGATGCGCCCGGACCGTGGCGGGCCTCATATTTCTATGAACTGAATACCGGCGTCGTACTCGGCACGGTGCGCGCATTCAAAGACGCCATCGGCCCATTCCGCGAATTCGTGCTCCAATCGGAATACCTGAGGTCCGCTGAAAGACTTCTGAACAATCACTGGCATGATCAGGACTGCTTCCGATACTACCTTCGCAAAACCCTCCCCTTGAATATCGGAACACTGGGACTGGAGCATGTCTTCACCACGACGCACGGCGCCGCGCATTGCCTCTGCTTCGACCCCGTCCGCTCCCGATATGTCACCGCGTGGGGCGTCGTGCCCTATGTCGTCCATATGGCCGGCGGCAGCATCAACAGAATCCCTTGGAAACACGAATGGATGCGCCCGCCCAAGCCCTCAAAACAGTCCTCTCCCAGTCGTGAAACGTCTATCCTGAAACGCCTCCTTGATCTTTCTCCTCTTGACATCATACGAATAGCCCGTAGATTCATACGGCGCATTTTATTCTAGTTGTGCCCGCAATAGATTCAATCATGGGATATTCAAGCATTCATATTCGGTCAACATTCGTGTTCGGTTAAGGAAGACCACATTGCGCTTACGCTCAACATTTTCAGCCAATTAGAGGGCGGCGCGAATCCTTCTGGATTCCCGCTTGCGCGGGAATGACGCGCTAAAATGAGGCGCTCTGCACAATTCGTCATTCCCGCGCAAGCGGGAATCCAGAAAACAAAACCCATGTTAACCGACCACGGATAGTGGATATTTTAAAAAAGGAGAAATGCACGGTGATAGTGAGAAAACATGATGTCTTTGTCTTGATAACCGCAATGTTACTTTTGTGCGTTTTTCCCGGTTGCGACAGTACGGAAGAACCCTCAGACGAGTCCGGCACTGCTTCATCGGAACAAATAGATGAACCAGAAAGCGCCGTCGAGTCGCGGGATGTGACGAAACTGCATTTCGAGGGGGATCTGGCACCTTTTCCTTTGCGCATTGGTCAATACGTGCTGCACGGTTTTCCCATCGAAGGCGAGTTGCTTACAAAACCTTTTACTTTGCACAAACCGCACACTTTGTATTTTGTGCCCGTCGTGGAAAAGAGTGACAAGAACAGCATTTTTCGGCTGGAAGCCCTGGTGGATGGCGATGCTGTGGAACTGTACCACAGACCGTTACAGAACCCGCACGGCGCCATTGCGTATCATTTTGTTGTCAGGGCGGAACTTGCTTTCTTCACCGGAAAAACAATCGTGTTAAGATGGTCTTATTATGATGACGAACCTGCCGGCGCACCTGCGCGGGGAATCGTGGGCGGCATCGAACTATACCCCACCCACCAGCGACCAACAAGGCCGGACATTGTTCTGATCTGTTCCGACGCCCACCGATATGATTTCAGTCTGACGCCCGAAGCCGAAGAACTCATGCCGGCATTTACTCGATTCTGCAGGGATTCCGTTGTTTTCCACAACGCCTACGCAAATTCGACGTGGACTATTCCCTCTACAGCCGCCCTGCTGACGGGCCTTGAGCCTTTCCGTCATGGAACCGGCTGGCGCGTGGACGTGAACCAGGAACTGCTCGACCGCGCAGGAGTGGATTCGTTCATTCGCGAGACGAAATTCGCAGAACGCCGCAACTACAACATAATCAAGCACAATAGGAAGCACCTCACCATACAGGAGGCGTTGAAAGAATTAGGCTATTACAACGTCTGTTTTACGGAGAATTCATGGCTGCTTTTTGCGGAAACTCTGGAAGACGGATTTGACTTCGTGGGGCGTCCCTCGCATTTGAAACGGGCGGGTCTTGGCAACCATACGCTCGAAGATGTGGCCGCGCGCATCTTTCGGCATCGTCCCGAACAAGCCCCTCTGTTTCTGTATCTGCACTCCAATCATGTTCATGATTACATCAATGATGAACCCATCCTCAGCGCGCGTGAGAATAAACGGGAGAGTCTGGACCGCGATGAATTGCTTTCATGTTATAAGAAACGCGTTCAGGAGTTCGATGAACAATTCGACATTTTGATTCAAACGATGAAAAACATCGGGATTTATGAAAATGCAATTATCATTTTTTTCTCTGATCACGGCGAAATCCTAATGGATTGTGACAGTACGTATGGGCATGGCAAGCAAAAGGATGAAAGCCTCCTGCGCGTACCGCTGGTTCTGAAGATGCCCGCAAATGCTCCCGTGGCGCAGCGCGCGCGTTTTGACCATGTGCAGTTGATAGATT
>CAZLII010000500.1:0-3959 GCA_964559065.1 uncultured Nitrospirales bacterium
GGCGGCGGGTGACAGCAGGCGGGGCAGCAGGTTCGGGTTGTCGCGCGCGGCGGGGTCTATTTCAATGGTGCCGCCGTACAGCAGGCCCAGCGCGTCGGACAGCCTGGTTTTGCCATAGCCCCTGTCCGGTGCGGTGATCAGGAACGCGGGTCGCGATCCCGGTGCGCCGCCCCAGGCGGGGGTCAGGAACAGCGCGCGGACCAGCGCGGCGTCGGCGGCGGTTTCGGGGTTGTCGAAGAACTGCAGCAGCGCGGCCAGGTGTTGACCGTCGGCGGTGTAGTTCTTCGGCGGTGTCCATGTGTAGAAGGTGCGCGGTCGCGCGGGCCAGTGGGGGACCGCTTCGACGCTTTCGTAGTCGGGGCATGTTGCTTGCAGGTGCTTGAAGAAGACCTCCACCGAAACGCAGGAATTGCCCGCAGGGTCGTTGCCGCCGCGCCATTGGATAACGCCGTGCGAAGCGAACCATGCCAGCAGCGCGTCGGAACTTTCAAGCCAACGTGGGTCGTCGTCGGCATCTTGCACAAACAGCAGGGGACCACAGCGGCGGGGCCAGTCGCGAAACTGCTTTTTGCGTTCGGCGTCGATCTGCAACAGGGACAACGCCCGTCGAGTCGGCTTGCCGTCGGGTCCTTCGGTCCATTCAAAGTTCCGCAAAACTACAGCGTCCGCGATCGGCGCGCCATTGTCCGGGGCCGGGTCGGGCGCGGCGGGGGTCTTCGGCTTCGGCGTCGCCTTCGACGGGAACCGCGCCGGGTCGGGGTCGGGAATTTTGCGCGGGTTCGCCCGCCCGCCCTTGATGCCACTTGCGATCGTCCCGCGGCTTTCACCTTCGCTTAGGCCGATCGATACCGCTGTCGGCAGCAGGGCGGCGACGATCAGATCGTCGTGTAGTCTCAACTGCGCCAACGCGAAGGCGGCTTCGTTCAGCGTGTGGTTGCGTGTTCCTTCGACCGCACAGCGTAACCGTTCGACTTCGCCCGCGACCGCGGCTTCGACGTATGCGGCACGCCGACCATTGCCGTGGTCAGGCAGTGCAGCAGGCGGGGGTGTTGTAGGTTTCGGCGGGGTCAGGGCTTCGACCACCCACGCGGGAATGTCGGCCAGTGGCAAGTCTTTAGGACCATACCCTGCGCGCCAGCGATATGGTCGGCGGGTCTTCGGGTGAACCGATCCCGCCAGGACGACACAGCCGCCGGTCGTCTTCACGTCAACATGCGGTCCCAATTTTCCGGTGCTGTTCTTCAGCCCGCCGGGATCCCGATAGAACAGGTGCAAACCCCCGCCGCCGGTTTCGACGGTCCACGTCGGGGGCATGCGGGCCAGCAGCGCTTCGTGCTGTTCGATCGGCGCGTCGAAGTCAATGACCAACACACCCGATGGCGCGCCGGTCAGGACCGCGACATTCCGCCCGCCACGCGCATGACACAACAGGACGTCGGCGGTCAGGTCGGTCTTGTGTTGCCAGTCCTTCAGCAATGGCACCTTGCCCTTCAACGGCGTCAGTCGCCAGCCGCGGGCGAGAGCGAGTTCAATTTCTTTGCACAGCGGCGATATCTCACTAAAATCGGTCCCCATCGACTGACGTAGCGGGCTATCTACAGCAGACGTCATGACCGCTGCATCCTGTCTTGATCTGTCGCCGGCCGCGCCCGGCCAGACTGCCGCGACAAATTCGGCGCGCCAGCGTCCAACCATTCAAGAAGTTCACGGCGCCGCCAGCGTACTGCGCCCAGAATCTTCAACGGCGCCGGGCAGACGCCCGCATCGCGCATCCGCCAAACGGTCCGGGTGCTGACACCCAGCAATGCCGCCGCCGCACGCGCATCCAGTAGTTCGGGAATTTCAATCTTGTGTGTCATTGTCATACTCCTCTGCTTTTTGTCCGCGTTGCGCCCTGTGCGCCCCGCGCAGGGAAAAAGTAGCGCAACCGAGTAAAACCGCATCGTGACAATTGAGTGACAATTGAGTGACAATTGAGACAAAAAAACAGCGGTCACAAAATGTGACCGCCTAAGCCCTTGTAATTCCTATGTTTACATTACTTGTCCCTGGTCTCAAGCCATGTTTTGAATTCCTTAATTGTCACGCAATTGTCACGAATAAGGCCGTCCTTCTTGTCGCGAATTTCCTTGTTCTGCTTCAAGTAAACAATGTCGTTGCAAATGGTATCACGGTTCATTTTGCGCAAGTCGGGAAATGGTGATGTCTTGAAGTTGCACTCGTCTTCGTACTGCTGAAGAATAGCAAGTATTTGCGCCGGCGACGAAACACCCTCTTCAAGAAGTACGCGCACCAAAGCCTTCCGATCGGGATGCACAGGATAGCGGCCCGCTTTGTTCTTGGCCCTTTTGTGATCCGTGTTTTTTCCTTGTGTTTGTGTTTTTTTCTGCTCTTTTGACTCTATCCGTTTCCTCCATGCATAGATTAACGCACCTACCTTTGATTCTTTATGATGCAAATCATCAGGATCGTATTCTTTAGGAACCTGTACCATTGAAGGTGGACTCTGCCCTCGAAGGGCAGTCCACGGAATATCTTTGCTTGTCTTTTCCATCCATTGAAGCCAGGGAATGACGGCTCTATTCACCTCAAATACAGGCGTCGCATCAAGCCCTTCTGCGATCAACGATGCGGAAATCTCGTGTCCGAGCCGTTGGAAAAAATCAAGCCCGATGTGATTTAGTAACCACCCGCATAAACCCGGTTCCAGCCATTTTCCCATATATTTTCGCATATCTTGTGCCACCTTCCACACATTGAATGACCAGACAAAATATAGGAGGGGTAGATGCGTCTCTTTTTTGACTTCTAACTCGAAAATCTCCTCACCGAGTGCTAACAACCAGTTCAAATTTTTGCCAGATGGCACATCTTGGGACTTCGATATCGCTTCCAAGTCAAAAGCCGCACAGGCATTCTCCTGGGTGGGCACAGCCTCCTCGCCACCCCAGGACAACACCACATCCTCGGATGGCGGCTCTTGCGTCTCCGCCGCCGCTTCGGGAGCGCCCTCCGCCGACCCCTGCTCTGGTACGCCCTCTTGCCCCGCATCCAGTGGTTCATCCTGGGACTTCGGCGCCATATCCCCGCCCTTTGCCGACAGCGCCCCATCGTTGCCGGACTGGGCATTCTCGGACTTCGGCGATACATCCGGGTCCAAGGTCGAACAGGCATCCTCTTGGAGGGCCGCAGTCCCCTCGCCATCCCCAGTCATCAGCCCGTCCTTTACCTTTCTTATGCAGCGCATCAGGAAGTTTAGAAACGGAGCAATGACCCTGCCCCGCGCCGCCAAATACCATCGCCGGCAAAACTTGCTTAGGCCAGGCATTTTCTTAGATGATCGCCACTCTATGTAGCTCTCGCGCTGGGTATCTTCGGGCTTTAATGTCGCTTCCAAGTCAAAAGCCGCACAAGCATTCTCCTGGAGGGGCACAGCCTCCTCGCCACCCCTGGACACCGCCACATCCTCGGATGGCGGCTCTTGCGTCTCCGCTGCCGCTTCGGGAGCGCCCTCCGCCGGCCCTTGCTCTGGTACGCCCTCTTGCCCTGCGTCGGATGGCTTGGCCGGGGGGGACGGCGGGATTTCCTGCCCTTGTTCGCTGGCCGAGTTGGGTTGGGCATGCTGGAACTTCGCGGTCATTTCCGGAGTGCCCTCCGCCGACTCTTCGTCCGGAGCGCCCTCCTTGCCTGCATCCCGGGACTTTGGCGCCATTTCCCCGCCCTTCGCCGACAACGCCCCATCGTTGCCGGACTGGGCCTCTTCAGGCTTGGATGCCATTTCAGAGGCATCTTCGGATTGAACACCCCCCAAAACAGCCTCTTGCTCCGCTTCGGATGGCTTGGCCGAAGGTTGCGGTGGGGTTTTCCGCCCCTTTTTCCTGGCCGATGCGTCCCCCTTCCCCATTTTGGAAGTCTGATTCTCTGCCACGATTCGCGTCCTTTTGTGTGGCGTCCCCCCG
>CAZLII010000501.1:0-3955 GCA_964559065.1 uncultured Nitrospirales bacterium
GACGCCGCGCGGGCGCGCCGTAGGTCCTTGTGTGGCATATCGAGCACGCGCTGGTCGTTGGTGTAGGCGTGCACGGTGGTCATCAGGCCGCGCTTGATGCCGAAATTTTCATGTAATACTTTCGCCACGGGCGCGAGGCAGTTGGTCGTGCAACTCGCGTTGGAAATAATCTGATGTTCCGGCTTCATCGTGTCGTCATTCACCCCCATCACGATGATGGCGTCCACCGCATCCTTCGGCGGCACGCTCAACAGCACCTTCTTCGCGCCCGCCTGAACATGCAGCATGCACTGCTCCTTGGAGCGGAACACGCCCGTGGATTCCAGAACCAGGTCCACCCCCATCGCTTTCCAGGGCAATTCCGCCGGGTTCTTCACCGACAAGACCTTGATCTCTTTGCCGTTCACCACCATCGCCCCCTCCTTCGCCGTCACCGTGCCCTTGAAGCGCCCGCTCACGCTGTCATACTTCAGCAAATGCGCCAGGGTCGGGGCATCGGTCAGATCGTTGACCGCCGTCACCTCAAAGCCCTTCGTCTCCATCAGGAGTTTGAATACATTGCGCCCGATCCGGCCGAATCCGTTGATCCCAATCTTCGTAGCCATTCGATTCTTCCTTTCGCTTTCTCGTCCGTTTCCGCTTTCTGTTGACCTTCGCCCCTGCCGAACCGTTTCCGGCATGCTGCGGGAGCGCCGCGCCGCAAGGCCCCGGCGATGGATCTCTCCCCCGGCATGTTCTGGCGCAGGGAAAACTAACACATAGTGACGCGGTTAGAAGTGCAGAAAGGCGGTTTCGGCGGCGCCATCACCTGCGGACGACGCCGGCGGGGTGATTCAGCGTGTCCATTACCACGCACCCCGGCCTCTCGCCAGGGGCATTACCCCCTTCTTGGGGCACTTCTTTTCCACATACTCACTTGCGGGAAGTATGCCACAGTACACAACAACGTGTCAATTTTCGCACCACCGAGCCAGAGCACGCCAAAATTGATCTCAGGTGCTGTGTTTGCTACCATTTTAAAATGTTGGGCTTCCTTTCTTTAATTCTGCAGGGCAGATTGTGAACAGCATAGAAATTGATTCTGAGCGGTGCAAGGGATGTTATCTTTGCATCGAGGCGTGTCCCCGGCATTTGATCGCGGCGGGGGACCGGCCGAATGCGGCGGGGTATTATTCCGCCTATTTCACCGGCAGTGGCGAATGCACGGCGTGCGCGTTGTGCGCGACGGTCTGTCCGGACGTGGCAATTACCGTGTTCAAGAACGACAAACCGTAGCGCGGCGCCCCGGACAATAAGATTGGAAGTCAGTGTTGTCCAAAATAAGTTGTTAAGTAAATCAAAGGCTATGCCCAAAACCCTTGGAAAATCCTGTTGAATCAAGATGATGTCAAGGGCATTTTCTATGCGCAAGCCTCCCCGTGGGAATTCCTGACACGTCATTGGCCCTTGTTCCAAGGTGTCCCGTTTTGTTCCCCTCACCCCACCCCTCTCCCAGCGGGAGAGGGTGTTTATGACGGAACCTGAGGAATGCTGTTGCTCCCTCTCCCTCCGGGAGAGGGGTGGGGTGAGGGGGGCAGATTAACAATAGAAGGCTTTTCTCAGCGGCAAGAATACTTTGGACAGCACTGATTGGAAGTAATCTTTGATACGCAAGAGGGGCAGGGGTGCGTTGCTACCAGCGGCCCGCTCCATGCGCCGCGCACAATTTGCATTTTCGTGTATGATTGAAGTAGAATTTATTGTTTTTTCGACGCGTTTGCAGGCATCCCAATTGTTCTGAGGAACCCCCATGGCGCAAAGCATGACAGGATTCGGTCGGGCGACGGGCGCATTGGACGGCGAGCGGGTGAGCGTGGAATTGAGCGGCGTGAATCACCGTTATTTTGAATGCTCGTTCCGGTTGCCGTTCGCCTGGACCGCGCTGGAGCCGGTGCTCCGGGAGACGTTGCGCGGGCGGATATCACGCGGGAAAATCAGCGTGAACGTGCGCCGCCAGCAGGGCTTGGCGGGCCGCCGGACGGTGGTGTTTGATCCGGAGGCGGCGAGGGGATACCTGGAGGCGTCGCGGCAACTGGCGGCGATGATGCACAGCGGCGAGGCGCTGTCGCTCAACACGCTGGCCGGGCTGGATGGGGTCTTCTGCCAGGAGGAGGCGGAGGAGGACCTGGAGCATGTGCGCGAAGGGCTGACGCCGATATTGTGCGCGGCGCTGGACCAGTACAATGCCATGCGGGCGGTGGAGGGCGCGGCGCTCGCGCGCGACATTGCGGAGCGGATTGCGCGGATGCGCGAGGCGCTGGAGACGATCGCGGCGCGGGTGCCGGAGTTGGCGGCGGCCTATGAGGCGCGGCTCCGGGGGCGCGTGGCGGCATTGAACGCGGAAGCGGGCATGCGCGAGGACCGGGTCGCCCTGGAAGTGGCGCTGATGGCGGACAAGAGCGACATCCACGAAGAGGTGGTGCGGCTCGAGGCGCATTTAGATCATGCTTCGGCGTTGCTGGAATCTGATGAGCCAATTGGCCGCGAGTTGAACTTCCTGGCACAGGAAATCCAGCGCGAGGCGACCACGCTGACGTCCAAACTTCGGGACATCGGCGTGGCGCGCGAAGCGATGAAAATAAAACTGGAGTTGGAAAAATTGCGCGAGCAGGCGCAGAATATCGAGTAATGTCCGCGCCACCCGCCAGAGAGTGCTTTGCGATAGTCATTGCCGCGCCGTCGGGCGCGGGCAAGCGCACAGTGCTGGAGCGGGTGCGCGCGTTGGACGCGGGGCTTGCGTGGGCGGTATCCGCGACGACGCGTCCGCCGCGACCGGGCGAGATGGAGGGCAAGGACTATTACTTCCTCTCGCGCGCGGCGTTTGAAGAAGGCATTGCGGCGGGCCGTTTCGTTGAGTGGGCGGAGGTGCACGGGAATCTGTACGGCACGCTGAAAAGCGAGATGAACCGGTGCCGCGATACAGGAAAGGATACGCTGCTGGAACTGGACGTGCAGGGCATGCGCCATTTGCGTCGAATGGGCTATGACGTGGTGGGCGTGTTCATCATGCCGCCCTCGATGGAGGAACTAACGCGGCGCCTGCGCGGACGCGGCACCGACAGCGACGAGGTGATCGCCGTGCGTCTGGCGAACGCCCGCGCGGAAATGGCCGCGTGCGGCGAGTTTGATTATGTTGTGGTAAATGATGTTGTGGACCGTGCTGCGGAAGACCTGACCGCCATTCTTCGGGCGGAACGGCTTCGCGCGCGTCGGCAACGACTATCAGGATAGAGGAGACCGACAATGCCGACACCGTATTCCGTGGATGATTTCAAGGACAGGATTGACAGCCTGTACCGGCTGGTGATTGTGGCGGCGCGGCGCGCCAACCAGATCGCGAAGAACGAATCGCACTCGTTCAGCACGGCGGTGCGGCTGCGCAAGAGCACCGTGACCGCCCTGGAGGAAATTTTGGCAGACCGGGTTGGCTACTACACCGGCAAGGAAGACGAGGAAGATTACCTGGAGTAGGGGCGATGTCCATCGCGTTTGCGGACAAGGAAATCGTACTCGGCGTCACCGGCTCGATCGCGGCGTACAAAGCCTGCGAACTCGCGTCCCGGCTCACGGAAGAGGGCGCGGTGGTGATCCCCGCGCTCACGCGCGCCGCACAGGAGTTTGTGGCGTCCCTTAGTTTCGAGGCGATCACCGGACGCCCGGCGATCACCGACATGTTCGCCCCCATCGCCAATCCGGAAATCGAACACATCGCGGTGGCCAGGCGCGCCCACCTCTTTCTTATCGCGCCCGCCTCGGCCAATATTCTCGCCAAGGCGGCCTGCGGCATCGCCGACGACTGGCTCAGCACCACGCTGCTGGCCACGCACGCCCCCGTGCTTTTCGCGCCGGCCATGAACGCCGCCATGTACGCCCACCCCGCGACCCAGGCAAATATCGCCACTTTACGCGCCCGCGG
>CAZLII010000502.1:0-3940 GCA_964559065.1 uncultured Nitrospirales bacterium
GCCCGTATCCACCGCCATGTCCGCCCACAGCCCCGTCAGGCCATCCATCGAATCCACCAGCGAATCCGCCATCTGCCGCTGCGCCGGCGTCAAATGGCCCGCCAGAACTGCTCTCATCAAGGCGATTGATTCCTCCCGGCCGTCAACCGGCGACGCCTTCCTGGGCGGCTTCTCGCGGCGCGGATGCTTCGGCAGGGACTCCGGCAATGCACACAGGACGCGCTCCACTGCGCTCGCCCACCATGTTTGGGTCGCACACCGCCGCGCATAATTGTACTTAACGTTCGCCTGCTCTGCCGCCCGTTTCAAATTACCTGGCGTGCGCCGCCCATAACTTTTCTCCTGGGCCGCAAACGCCTCCAGAAGTCGCCGTTGCTGATCGGTCAAATCCGTCAGCCCTTTCTTCCATGCCACTTTTCTCATTTTCGTTCTCCTTGTCATCTTGAACGTTGAAGTTTCCCATCAGCACCTGGAACTTCCCCTCGGGGAACCGCCCGGTTCCCCTGAGAATGTCCCGGTGCGCAGATGGCGACACAAGTAACCCATAAATTGCGGCAAGCAATCGGTATACCCTTCCGACTCCGCCTCATTGCTCCGGCCCTTCCATATCCCCGCCCCGCAAGGCGTCCAGGACGGCCCGGCGTTCCGCATCGGGAAGCGCCAGGATTGCGTCCAGGATTTTCCCCGCGTCGTGCAGGTTTTCCGCCGAAAAGGTGCAACATTTAGTGCAACCTTCTTTTTCGATATTTTGTAAGTCATTGCCCCCATTATCTTTATGATTTTCGGTGACTTGCTTGACATGCAAGGGGTCACTGGTTCAAGTCCAGTATCGCCCACCATTTTATCTTTACTCGAAATTCTCTATCCGTCAAACCTTGCCGGTGTGCGCGTCCATCACAATGGATCGCACACCGCCCTTTTTTACGGGCTTTTTATGATGTGCCCCCCCTGACGCCACGCCGTTTTCAACGTGCCTCCGATCACACATCTTTCCCTTTCTGAACCCCGATCCGTCTTTTTTCTCGTGGCTTTTCTCTGTTTCAACGTGTCCCCCCCCATCGGCGACCCGTTGTTGCGATGCAACGACTTACGAACAAGGTTTTCGTTTTCCGAGTTGAGTTCGTATCGAGTAGGCTTTTCATGCGGAAAATCTATCGGCCCCGCGTGTCTCCGAGATATTCCGCATGGAGAAAGCCCCGCATCCGTTTCACGAGCGTTTCCGGTAGTTAACCGACGGACGCCGCTTGCTTGCGGCGCCGAAGGACTCTCGGAGACATCGCATGGACATACTCACCACCGACCCGGAACTCATGACATTGCAAGAGCGGCAGCGCGAAGTTGCGACGCTTCTTGCGCGCGGTCTAAAATGGAGAATATTTTCCCACCTCGAAAGGTCTACGTATAGCGATAAAGTCCGAAACGATACAGGATACTCAGGGAAAATTTATTAATCGTAAAGCGCGTGTCCGAAGACCGTGGCCTCCATGAGAGCAGGAGTTCCCAAAAATGAATATCTTTTACATCAGGCACAAACTCGGCGGTGTTTCCCCAATCTTACCGGATGAGCAGCCTCTATATTCTCAGACGAAGCTCCGAGCGATCACGTTGTCTTCCGCCATCAGTCGAGGGCTGTGGACTCCCTTTATTTGCATGGGTGGTGTCATGTCGCGCATTACGGACCGACGGGTTATCCTCTCGGGCCGCGTGTTCCCGTTTTATGCACAAGAAACCGACCTTTGGTTTCACGGCGGGGGGGCCGAGGTTTCGTGCGATGTAATCCAGACGGTATCTCTTGCGAAAGGCCATTACGGACGATGCGTCGAGATCTACAGCAGGAATCCGCGCCGGCGCCAGACGTGGCTCACGTCTCCGGACCTGATCGCTCGGATCTACTGCAACGATGCGGCGGAAATTGAGCGTATCATTCTTCAAACAATGGCGGGAAATCCAGCACGCCAGTCATATAAAGAATCGCAATAGACCGAAATGGAGATTTTCCGAATCCAGAACGGAATCCTCCACCATTAAGAGCGTGTTTTAAAAGTCCTTTTTGGATGTCAGTTGCCCCAATCGGCGATTCATTAAGTTTATCATAGCGATGCGGATCATTGCCTCGCTGTTTTCTGTAATCTGCCCGTAGTCCTTTGCCAAGCGTCGATATCGTCTGAGCCAGGCAAAGGTGCGCTCAATGATCCATCGTTTGGGGAGGATGGCGAATCCTTTGACATCATCGCTTCGCTTGACGATTTCCAATGTGCAACGCAACCGCTTTTTCGTCCATTCAATCAACTGAGCGGCATAGCCGCCATCGGCCCAAATGAGCGTGAGGCGGGGGACCATGCGTCAGGCACAACCGGAATGAAGGACATACCAAATGGCGTTGAGGATTTCTCGCATATTGGCGCTTCGCGGCCGCCCGCCTAACTTCGCCGGAAGAATTAACGGCGCGATGCGCGCCCATTGGTCATCCGTCAAGTCGCTGGAATAAGGCTTCTTGTCCATTATTTGTCCCCTTCCGTCATTGGATGGCTTGTCGCCTCCAGCACCCCGGCGCGCATCAGTGCCAAATTCACATCGGTAATCTGGCGCAGAATCTTGGCTGCCTGCTCATCCTGTTGCAGACCGCGCCGCACCGCGCGCACTTGCTCCTGCGGCACATAGACCTGTCGCTGCCGCGCGTCCCGATAGATGATGACGTAGGAACGGGGGCCATGCTTGCATCCGCTATGGCAGGCGCAATTTTTTCGGGCGCACATGCTGAATCGTTCGATGTAGGATCCGTGCACCATCAATGTCAGCGAGGCCAGTTTCTGCAACAACCGATTACGTTTTTCCAGTAGTTTCAGGGTCTTCTTTTCCATGGGTCGTCTCCTTTCGGCTGGAGTGAGTATAGCACTTATAACATATGCTATACAAGCCATTTACAAAAAGATCCCCTGGTCCAAGGTCAAGGGAATTTTCGCGGCCACATCAGGTTGTGGCACCTTTTTAGAGCACGCCCTTAGAAAAAATTCTGAACACTTAATACCCTCAAAACGCCATCCAAGGAAAGAAACAAAGGACTCACAGAGAAAAATCACCCGCTGCGGGATGACTGTGAAATAAAAACTCATTCGCGTTGTGGTGTGCTTGGGATGCAGGAGGGGCTGTGACAAGATTCCCTCATTTTTTCCGAAGCGGGAATAGGCATGCGGTCCGGGCTTGTTTCATGCGCAGTTTTACCCCTGAAGAAGTGCGCATATCGCACATAAAGGGTAATACCCGAGCATGTCTGGCGACAACGCTCCACGGGCCAGTGCCCGTTTGCCGACAGGCGCATGCGCGGCATGAGAATACACACGATGCTGTACAACAATTTCGGTCTCGACACCTACACTTCACTCGTATTGCTGGAGGCGCTGCGGCAGCAGTTTGCCCCGGAATACTACTCCCCGGAACCTTTTCAGGAGCGGGAAAGCCTGCTGGGAAGGGCCTACCGAGCAGTGGCGCGGCGGCTTCACGCACCGCGGAAATCAGTCGCCAGGCAGGACTTTGACAATATCACCAGCCTCAGCGACGCCTACTGCCGGGTGCAAGGCGGCGAGGGGAAGGCATGCACCTGCCCGGAACCCGTGACGGAAACCTGCGCCCTGCCGGAGCAAAAGAAGGCGGTTTGACCGCGTAATCTCAAGAAAATGCGCCGCATCTCCCGATTAAGACGTGGCGCAAGTGCTTTTGGATAAATGAGTTACTGCTGATCGCCAGATAGAATCGTCTTGACTTCGGCAAGTCCTTCAGCGGGTTTTCCATCCATGAACTGCACTTGGTCAATCCGCAACATGCCCTTGATATCGGGGATGCACGGCTCCAGGGTCTTCCGGATTTCAGGAGTGGCGGTGACTTGGACCAGCGCCACCGGCGCGGCCATACTGGCGTTGGCTTCGGCTTTGGCCTTGCGAAC
>CAZLII010000503.1:0-3938 GCA_964559065.1 uncultured Nitrospirales bacterium
TGCCGCAGCCGTATTTCCCGGCATTGTAGAGGGAACTCAGCGCAAAGCGGATGATTTCAGACTGGTCCTCGAAAATGAACACCTCCACATCGTGGAATTCGGGGGCCTCGCGCAGGCGCGCCAATTCCGCGTGCACCGCGTCGCAGGTGGCCACGGCGTTGGCGTCGGGTTCCTTGATGATGCGCACAAACACGCCGCGCTTGCCGTCAATCTGGAATCGGTCCGCGCCCGAAGGCCCCTGGACCGAAACATTCGCCACGTCTCTGAGGCGGATGCCGGACGGCGTAATGATGGCCATTTCCAATTCGCCAGGATCGTTGAATTCTTCATTGAGGCGCACAAAGTAGCGCATTTCCCCTTGCCGCAACTGGCCCACGCCGATGTTGATGCTGGCGGCGTGCAGCGTCTGCACCACCTGGTAAACGCTCAGGCCGAGGCTGAGCAGCGCGTGCTGGTTGAACTCCACATAGACCGATTCGCTTGGCGATCCGCTTATCTCCACATCCGCCACGCCGTCCAGTCGCATCAACTGCCGCCGCAGGTGCGTGCGCGCGTAAAGGGCGAGGTCGTCCTCGCGTTCCTCGCGGAACAACGCCATGCGCATGATCGGAATGCTCAGGCTGCTGAAGCGCCGCAGGAGGATGGTGTCCACATCGGGGGGGAGTTTCATGCGCAGCCGCTCGATGCGATCGCGCGCCTCCGCGCTCGCCAGTTTCATGTCCGTGTCCCAAGTGAACTCCATCCAGATGTAGCAGCCGCCGCTGTCGGAATTGCTGGAAATCCGGCGCAGGCCGGGAACCGTCTTGAATTCGCCCTCGGCGGGAATCGCCACCTCGTTCTCCACCTGCTCCGGCGTGGCCCCCGGATACGGAATCATCACACGCATCGCCGGGAAATCCATCTTGATGGTGAATTCCAGCGGCAGCCGCGGCCAGCAGATCGCCCCCAGCGTCACGAGCATGATCACCAGCATGCACATCGTCACCGGCCGCCGTATCGCCAGCGCCGGCAACGACCACTTGCTGTATTCGCCCATCCTGTCCGCTCCGTAATCCGGTCGGGGCGCATACAGACCGCCTCACGACCTGATTCCCAATCATCCTCCCCCGACTGCACCCGCCTTCGGACATTCGTTTTCCCCTTGCCGGTTTCATCATATCAGACAGCGCACACCCGACAAAAAGGTGTCCCTTGAGTTGATAATGAACAAAAAAGGCGGCGGGAACTGCGTAAACATGGAGTAGTTGCTTGATTCGTGGCAACTCCGGCGGGAGTTGTAGGAACCTGCGCTAATTCGCCATGGAGAAAGTCGGCGCATAAACAAATGCAGAAGCGCGTTACCCGCGCGCTTCTGCAACAAACATCCTTTTCCAAAGCCCCTTCGCGCTTTGGACGGTCTTTTTACTCGCGTCTATCCCGGAATCAATATCCGGCTTTGATATCCGCACCACCAGCGGTTGCGCCACCGCCTGTGCCGCCCGCCGCGCCGCCTGCACCGCCACCAGCGCCGCCAACCGGCGCACTGGCAACCAACTCAAGCCCCGCTACGGAGACGGGCAACGATTCCGTTGCAATACTGCCGACATCCGATGCGGCACTCGCCGTTGGGGTTTCAGGCGTTGCGCCGTCATAAATGCGCGCCACGGCCACGCCGGTAATCACGCCGAACACGGCAATTACCGCTACAACCGACAAACCCATCTTCGATGCCTTCAAGGTACTCACCGTCTCATTCCTCCTTCAGTCTGAAATTCCTGCCCTTAATGAACACGCTTTAATCGCACGGCCTTATCCTACTACCTCGCGCCCTTCCATTTCAAGAGTGATTATACATGAAAAGTGACCAAAAGTCCAGCACTTTTTTGCCCCTGGGGAATAAATCCGTAAATTGTTCCAAGTTGCATTCTGACAAGCATTTATGCAAGATAATGCAAGGAAGATAGAATACAATACGGCCTTGATGGCGGTTCTTTTTCGACCCGCAGAACGTAAAACATTCCTCTCCAGCAGGTGCTTAATCATGAACAAAATCAGCCATAGTCCTATTCCAGTAAGAGGTTGCTCCATGCGCGGTCCCCATGTCGTTGAAAACGGTATTTGTCATCGCGTTCAGGGTCTTCTGTGTTTTGCCTTAATCACAGGATTGATAGTTCGTATTATTTATCTGCTTCACTTGCTTCAATGTCCTGATTTCGCCTCGCCGGTGCTGGACCCGCGGCTGAATGATTATTGGGCGCGTGCGCTGGTCTCGGGACAGTGGGCGCCGCCAGATTATGCGGACGATCCGGAAATTCGCACAACGCCGTATGGCCGTCCGCCGGGCTACCCGTATTTGCTCGCACTGGTTTATGCGTTGTTCGGCGATTCCTATCTTGCGCCACGCGTGGTGCAACTGGGGTTGGGGCTGGTGAATGTCGTACTCGCATTTGTTCTGGGGCGGCGTATTTTTGGCAATGCGGCGGGCAGCATCGCTGCGGCAATCCTGGCATTGTACTGGCCGTTGGTCTACTTCGAAATGGAATTGAACTATCCGGTGGTCGTGGTGTTCCTGACGCTGTTGACGTTGATCTGCGGCAGCCGGTGGGTCGAGCGTCTAACACTGAGGGATGCGGTGGGAATGGGGGCATTCATTGGATGCTTCGCGCTGATTCGACCCAACGTGCTGCTGTCGGGGATTGCGCTGGCGGCATGGATGGTCTGGGCTGGCCGGCGGTCTGCCATGCCGTGGCGCAGGGCCTTGGCCCACGCGTTCGCATTGGTGGCGGCATGCGGCGCGGTGATCGCGCCTGCTGTTATGCGCAATTACCACGTTTCCGGGGAGTGGGTGCTCATTTCCTATTATGACGGCGTGAACGCTTACATCGGCAACAACCCGGAGTCTCGCGGCGATTCACCTCGGATTCCGGATTTGCGCGCCATCTCCGGGCTGGATGCCTGGGACTGCTTCAGTTACCCCATGCTTGTGCGGAATCTTGGGCGAAAGATGGACCTCTCGGATTTCGGCTTTTCGGATGCTTCCCGCTATTTCCGACGCCGCGCCGTCGCGTTCTTCTGGGAGGAACCGTTTGCCGCACTGCGGCTGACCGTGCGAAAGGCGCTGCTGTTCTGGGGGCCGACGGAGGTTTCCGACAGCAAGGTGGTGGAATTGGATCGAAGAGCGAGCCTATTGCTTCGTTGGCTTCCCGGATTCCCATTGGTGTTGGCGGCGGCCCTGCTGGGCGTGCTGCTGTGGGGCCGTGATGCGCGACGTGGACGTGTTCACGCTCAGGGCGACGCGCCATCCTCCTCCCCCGAATGCGTCGCGCTCCTGGCCGTGTTCGCCGTGTCCTATTTTCTCTCCATCCTGCCTTTCTTCATTGCCGGACGTTACCGCATCCCTGTCGTCCCGTGTCTGGCGCTCTTCGCGGGGCATGGGCTGACGGCGACGGGCGCGGCCTGGCGCGCGGGAGACTACCGTCGCGGCGCGCTCTCGGCGGCGTTGTTGGCGCTGCTCTACATCGCATGCGCCACGCCGTTTGCGTCGTATTTGCCGGATGCCGCGACCTGGCATCTGCGCCGGGCACAGGCCCACATGCAGGCCCGCCATGACGGAGAAGCCCTGCAAGAACTGGCATCCGCGTTGCGCGAAGACGACACGAATGTCGAGGCGCACGTGTTGACGGGATTTCTATTGGATCGCAGTGGAGATGTCGAGGCCGCGATAACACAGTATCGGCAGGCGCTGGCGCTGGACCCGGACCATGTCACGGCCTGCAACAACCTCGGCCATGCCCTGGCGCGGCAGGGCGAAGCGGAGGAGGCGGAGACCTTATATCGGCGCGCGCTGCGATGGAATCCCTGGCATGCGCTGGCCTGCAACAACCTGGGATGGCTGTTGATGGAACAGGGGCGGCTGGAAGAGGCCGCCGACGCGTTCACCCAGGAAATTACCGCAGAAC
>CAZLII010000504.1:0-3928 GCA_964559065.1 uncultured Nitrospirales bacterium
TGACAGCGCGCGCCGCATCTGGTAACTCATCGCCAACTTCGCCGCATACGCCTACTGCAAGGCCCACGCCGCCACCTACGGCGAACTCGCTTACCAGAGCGTCTGGCTCAGGGCACACTACCCCGCCGAATTCTTCGCCGCCGTGCTCTCCAACCGGGGCGGCTTCTACGCGCCCCCCGTCTATCTCGAAGAGGCCAAACGCTGCGGCATCGAAATCCGCCCCCCGGACATCAACCGCAGCGACTACCCCTACACCGCCGAAGACGATGCCGTCCGCGTGGGTTTCATCGAGGTGCGGCACCTCAGCCAGAATGCCGTGCAGGACATCCTCGACGCGCGCCGCCGCGACGGACCCTTCCGCGACATCGCCGACCTGCGCGCCCGCGCACGCATCCACTATGCCGATGCCGAGGCGCTGTTCCAGGCGGGCGCGTTCGACGCCTTTGGCGCGCCGCGCCCCGTCCAGTACAGCCAGTTACGGATGGTCTGGCAGGGCACGCCCCGCTACGAGGCGGAATTTCCGTTATTGGACGAAAAAGAAACGCGCCATACAGATAAAAATATGCGCATTCCGGATTATTCAAATAAAAAAAGATATAATGCGGCATGGGATGCCTTGGGGATCTTTCCCGATCAGCGCCACCCCTTCCACTATCATCTGGCGGCCTTGTGCCGGGGAACTTTGGTGTCCAGCGCCGAATTGGCGCAATATGCGGGGCGGCGCGTGACGCTGGCGGGGTGGATTTTCGCGGAGCGACGCCTGCCGGTGCGGGACGGCAGCGGGATCATGAAATTCCTCAGTTTTGAGGACAGCCAGGGGATTTTCGAGGGGGTGCTGTTTCCGGAAACCTACCAGCGCTTCGGGCATCTCCTCACCACGCACGGCCCCTACCTCGTCAGCGGGCTGGTCCAAGCGGAGCAGGGCGACTGCACCCTTGTCGTGGAGCGCCTTGAGCGCGCGGCGCGCGGCACCGCCCCGGATTCCTCCTGCACACTGGCGAGAGGTGATGAAATATAGGCGGCAACCCCTGGGGTCAGGGAGATGTCGGACAAGTCGGACTAGTCGGACAGGCCGGACAAGTCGGACGCAGACGTGCAATTGCAGTTACAGGGTGGGTACAGCGAAGCGAAACCCACCATCAGCACTCGTTGGACGAATTGGAAGAGTTGGATGACTCGCAAGCGTCCGCCCCGTCCGACTTGTTCGACCGGTCTGACCGGTCCGACCGGGCAATGGTGGGTTCCATTGCGCTACGCTCCATTGCACCCACCTTATGGATTTGGCGCATCAGTGATTCCGGGTGGGTAACTTCAGGGGCAGACAGAGAACACCGGCGGGAGGACGCTATGAAGGTCTTCCCGCCGGCGGGAGTTATTGGGCTGAAGTCGCAAGATGCTGGAGGGAGGACTTCTTGCGGGCCGCCGCGTTGCGGTGGATGACGCCCTTGGAGGCGGCACGGTCTATTTCGGAAACTGCGGCCTTCAGGGCGGCCTGAATCTGCTGGGGATCCTTGGCGGCCACCGCCGTCTGGACCTTCTTGATGACGGTCTTCATGCGGGAACGCACCGCCATGTTGCGTTGGCGGTTCTTTTCGTTCAAGAGAATCCGTTTCTTTTGCGATTTGATGTTGGCCATTACTTACCTACACTCCGGTTGTCCAGTTTTGCCTTGGGTTTGAAACGGAAGTATATCAAATGAGGATGGGCATATCAAATCATCATGGGGAGCCCCGGACGGACATGGACGAACACGGATAGCGCGGAGCAAGGCATATGAACAGATGAAGATTTGACAGTTTTATGGGGAAGCAGGCATCATTTTTTGTTGCTTCGGGTTTCTTTCGGCTGTATTGAAAAAACGGATCGTGTTTGGCAAGGTGGTGAATGCGGCGCATGGCAAAGGCGAAGATGATTTTGAAAACCAAACATGCGGAAGATAAATTTCGGGCGGTGAACAAGCGGTTGGCGGAACTGGCCGCTGATCGGTCCCGCGCGTTGCGCGAATCGGAGGAACGTTACCGGCTCTTGTTCAACGCATGCAGCGATGGCGTGTTTGGTTTTGAATTCACAAATTCCATCGCTTCGGGGCGTTTTCTGGATGTGAATGAGGCGGCTTGCGTACTGTTGGGGTATTCCCGGGAAGATCTGCTGCAACGGCGACTGAAGGATTTGTTTCCGGCATCGCTACTCGGAGGCATTCAGGGGCGGATTGACAGCATTCTCACGCGGCAGCAGGTTTTTTTTGAAACGGTGTTGTTGCGACAGGACGGGCGAACGGTTCCCGTAGCGATGACGGCGCGGGTTTTCGAGCATGGCCCCCGGCACACCATCCTCGCCATTGTGCGCGGCCTGACGGAAACCAGTGATTTGGGCGAGACTGAACGTGAAGCGGAAGCCCGATACCGCACGATAGCGGCGCAGACGGGCCAGATGATTTATGATGCGGATGTGCGCAGAGGCATCTTCAAATGGGGCGGCGCCGTCACCCAAGTCACCGGATATACCCTCGAGGAAATGCACTCATTCACCTCGGAAGAGATGACTTCCGCCATTCATGAGGAAGACAGGAAGCGGGTGCTGGCGACGATGGAAGCGGCGATGGAGGCGGTCAGCACGTATCAGACGGAGTACCGAATTCGGCACAAATCGGGCGAATACCGGCATGTGGAGAATCTGGGCGTGGCGATACCGGACGAAGAGGGCCGGGCGTATCGTCTCCTGGGCACCATCAAGGACATCACGGCGCGGGTCAAGGCGGAAGAAGAGCAGCGGCGTCTGGAACACGAGACCCAGCACTCGCAGAAACTGGAGAGCCTGGGCGTGCTGGCGGGCGGCATCGCGCACGATTTCAACAACATCCTCGCCGCCATCATCGGGCTGACCGACATGGCGCTGCAGGACATTCCGCCCGATTCAGCCACTTACGCCGACTTGCAGGAAGCGCTGCAGGCGGCGCATCGCGCCAAGGAACTGGTCAAGCAGATTCTGATGTTCAGCCGGCAATCCGGCGAGGAGCGTACGCCGATCTATCTGCACGTCGTGGTGCGCGAAGCGCTTAAACTGCTGCGCGCATCGCTGCCCGCGACCATCGAAATCATAGACAGCGTTGACGTGGCTTCCGGGGCCGTGCTGGCGAATCCCGTGCAGATGCATCAGGTTATCATGAACTATTGCACCAACGCGGCGCAGGCGATGAACGGCAGGAAGGGCGTGCTGGAAGTGCGGCTCACGGATGTGGAGGTGGATGAGAAGATGGCCGCATTGCATCCGAAACTGCACCCGGGGCCTTATGTGAAATTGAGCGTGAGCGATACGGGACATGGCATGGAGCCAGGCGTCATGAACCGCATCTTCGACCCTTTTTTCACCACCAAAGGCCCCGGCGAAGGCACGGGGATGGGGTTGGCCGTGGTGCATGGCATCGTAAGCAACCACGGGGGCGTCATCCTGGTGGAAAGCGCCGTAAATAAGGGCAGCGTGTTTCATACGTTCCTTCCACGCATCGGCGATACCGCGATGATGCCTGAAATGGCGACAAATCACGCGCCCAGAGGCCGGGAACGCATCCTCTTTGTGGATGACGAAGAGGCGGTGCGTCACTTCGGGGAATCCATGCTGCCACGGCTGGGCTATCAGGTGACGGTGTGCAAGAGCGGCGCGGAAGCGCTGCGGGTCTTCAGAAAGGCGCCAGATGCATTTGATATCGTGGTCACGGATTATATGATGCCCCGCATGACGGGCGAAGCCCTCGCGGCATCCATCCGGCGGATACGCCCGGAAATTCCCATTATTCTGTTCACCGGCTTCAGCAGTCAGTTCACAGAGGAAAAGGCGAGGGAAGCGCATATCCGCGACGTGGTGATGAAGCCGATTATCGGCGCGGACCTTGCCAGGCGTATTCGTCGCGTCTTGGATGATGTATCTTAAT
>CAZLII010000505.1:0-3926 GCA_964559065.1 uncultured Nitrospirales bacterium
GATGGCGTCCAACGCCACGCCGATCACCTTCACCCCGTATTGGTCCAGCACGCCCGCCTTGGCCAGTTCCGACGACAGATTCAGTCCGGACTGCCCGCCGAGATTGGGCAGCAATGCGTCCGGTCGCTCCTTTTCGATTATTTTGGAGAGGGTTGCCACATTCAGCGGCTCGACATAGGTGTAGTCCGCCATGCCGGGGTCCGTCATGATGGTGGCGGGATTGGAATTCACCAGCACCGTCTCGTATCCCAGTTTCCGCAACGCCTTGCAGGCTTGGGTACCGGAATAGTCGAACTCGCAGGCCTGCCCAATCACGATAGGCCCCGAACCGATGATCATAATCTTGTGGATGTCGTCGCGCCGCGGCATAGTTCTCCCTTTCAAGCCCATAATCCCATTGGATGCGGGGCGGACGCAATGTCACAGCCCCATGGATGCGATTGGCCCGGCAAGCCCCAAAACCCGCACATATTAAACGGCATAGGGGCACCGGATTTCAAGATGAAATCGCCAACGATTTCCATCGCCACCCGGCAAAAATGCCGGTTCCGAAGCGGAAACGGCTATGTTGGTGGCGCGACCGAAACTAGACGAGGGCGTCATGGCCTTGCCGGATGCCGGGAAGTTGCATGACGGGCCCGCTCTTGGAGAAGAAGAGGGACAGGGAGAAAGGTCCGCCCTTTCTCCCTGTCGATAACGTCCATATCTCACTGCGCGGGGACTGTATCATTCAGCCCCGCGTCCTGTCCCATGTGCAAAGGATCGTTTGCCGATTACGGCGAACACACATTGCCTGTCGCGTTATTGGCAAAGGTGTTTGCGGTGCCAATGTCAGCGTTTGTGCTAACGTAGTTGGTGTACTTGACGCCACATTTGCTGCTATCGGAAATGTGACAGTTGGTTACGACCACCTGCGTCGGATTCGCGGATGTCCCGGCAAGGTACAGGTTGGCGTCCCAATATCCGCCGCCATATTCAATGACGCAGTACTCGAAGCGGTTATCCGGATTGTTGGTCTGGTTCAGGCGGATGCCGCCCCAATACCCGGGGACCGCTTCTTCCCCAGTGAACACGACGGGATTGGCGGCCGTGCCCACGGCGGAGATGATGCCATTCGTCCCGACATCCATCCTCTGGCCCGAAGCGAACATCAGATATGCGCCGGGATCGATCGCCAGGGCTGCGCTGATGGTCAGAGTGCCGGTCACGAGATAGGCCGCGTCAATGGCCGGCCAGACGGCATCGCTCGAAACGGCGCCGTAGCGAACCTCGACCACATCGTAGTCGTTGCCGACATAGGTGCCGGTGTCCTCAAGGTAACCGACGGCCTGCGGCGCCACATAAGCGGCGGCGTCTTTATTGCCAGTCAGCACATTGTCGGAGAACGCGGTCATCACGCTGTATTCGTCGCAGTACAGCCCAAAATTGTTGCTCTCCTGAAACACACAGTTGACAATGGCGACTTGCGTGTTCACCGTGGACGTGCCTCGGAGTTCCAAGTTGGCTTGAAAATAGCCGCCGCCATACTCAATAAACACATGTTCGAGCCGGTTGGCGGGCGCGTTTGACTGGTTAAACCGCACCCCGCCCCAGTATCCGCGAATCGCCTCGCGGCCGGTCAATACAATCGGGTCGTCCTCCGTGCCCACGGCCGACAGACTGCCTGCCGTGCCGACATCCATGCGCACGCCGCTGTCGAATTCGAGCCACACGCCCGGATCAAGTGTCAGCGCCGTCGAGACCCAAATCGTGCCGGTGGGACGGTACACGACGTCAATACCGGGCCACGCCGCGGCGGTCGAAACGGTGCCCGATCCCAGCCGCACCATGTCAACGTCATTGCCGGCATACGTCGAAGCGTCGTCCAGGTAACCGACCGATTCCGGCGTGGCGGTTACAGCGCCCAGGGCGTTCTCGGTGAACGTATTGGCCGTGCATGCCGAAAGCACCGTATTGTCATTCATGAACAGGCCAAAGTTCGCGCTCTGGCGAAACGTGCAGTTTTCAATGCCCACCATAACGGCAGCGCCAGCGAGTTCCAGGTTGGCCGCCCAGTATCCGCCGCCGTACTCGACCGTCACGTAAGCAAGTTGATTTATCAACGAATTGGAACCATTGAAGCGCAGCCCGCCCCAATACCCGCGAATGGCCTCCTCGCCGGTCAACACGATAGGCGCCGCCTCCGTGCCCACCGCCGAAAGGCGTCCCGTCGAACCCACGTCCATTCTCCTGCCCTGCTGGAAAATGATGGTGACGCCCGGCGACAGCGTAAGCGTCGCCCCGCTGACGCTTACGTTCGCGGTCGCCAGATAGGTCCCCGGAGGTAGCGTCGTGTCCGAGGTAAAACTGTGTGTTGGCAGCGGAACCACGGCATCTTCGGGGCCTGTTGAAACCGTCAGGTTCACCGTTGAACCCGGCGCCACTCTGGCGCCCCCGGAAGGCGACTGGCCCATCACCATCCCCGCCGGCACCGTATCACTGCTCTGCTGACTCACCGTCCCCACCGCCAGCCCGGCGGCCACAATGGCGCTTGCCGCATTCGCCTGCGTCATCCCCACCACATTGGGCACGGTCACCCGATTGGAAGGGGGACAGCCCAGAAGGCAGGCGCAGACCAGCATTGTGACCAGTAGATGTTGCATCCGTATCCTCGACTCAATCATGGTTCTCTCCTTTCTTGGACGGCGCTACCGCGCGCCGTCGGGATACTCCCATTGCCGTCGAAGCCGCCGATGGCTTCCACACCACTATGCAGGCAGTGTACCCGCCATGGAATCATATTTCAACTTATCATCTATATATACTATGTAAACTGAAGTTTTGTAAAATACCAAAAAAAATGGGCATATCGCTGGTGTTTTCTTGACAAGGATGTTCCGTTGTACGCGGGGTTGTTCGCCTTTGCTGGGCAACGAAATCCTGTTCGGACACACCAAAGGCCTGGTCGGTCACGCGTTTAATGCCCCCTCGGAAAAGGGATGACCGCTGTGCCCTGATTCTTGAATCGCCCCTGGCGTGCTATGCGTCGCTGTCTTCTACAGGGGGATATCCCCTGAAAGACAGGTAAAGGCTGGCGATAATGTAATAGAATACATAAAGAAATGAGAGGTATAGCGGCGCTTCGTGACCTTCCGGATAGCGCAGCAGCGCCACGAGCAGGGCCGCCCCATAGATTAACCCGAAACCCACGGTCAATGGGCGCAACACGCGCGTGCGCGTGGGATAGATATACTTGATGGGAATGAAAACCGCCACGGCGAACGCCATCAGCACCATCGCATTGATCCACTGCGGCCAGTCCAGCAGAAAGAGGTAAAACACCACCAGGTTCCAATAGGAGGGGAAGCCCTTGAAACAGTGGTCCTGTGTCTTGGCGTCCGCCTGGCAGAACTGGTAGCCGGAGGCCAGTGTAATCATGACAGCCAGTACCGTGTTCCATCCCCTTGGAACCAGCGTTGTCTGGTAGAGAAAGAACGCCGGCACAATGACGTAGGTGAAATAATCCACGATATTATCGAGCAGCGCCCCGTCGAAGCCCGGCAGCACCGTCTTCACTTTGAATGCGCGCGCGAGCATGCCGTCCACCGAATCAATCGTCAAGGCCACGCCCATCCACGCAAAGGCGATCTGCCATTGCCCCTGGGTTATTGCCACCATCGCCAGCAGCCCCGTCACCGCCCCCATCGCCGTCAGGACATGGACCCCCCATGCCACACATTTCTGTGCGCGATGATGGCTGTTTTCTGCGATTGCCGGGCCGTTGTTCAGCATCGGGAACGCCTCAAGGCGGAACGCCTGAAAGGATGATAATCATATGCGCCCCCGCGTATCAAACAGTATAGACGGCGCCATCGGAATGCGGAATGCGGAGTGCGGAATGCGGAGTGCGGAATGCGGAATGCGGAGTGCGGAATGCGGAATGCGGA
>CAZLII010000506.1:0-3912 GCA_964559065.1 uncultured Nitrospirales bacterium
AAGGCGAGGGTGAAGGCGAAGGCGAGGGTGAAGGCGAAGGCGAGGGTGAAGGCGAATTTCACTCCGCGGACCAGAACGAAGACAACCGGATTAACCTCTCCGAACTACTGCGGGTGATTCAGTTCTACAACAGCGGCGGCTACCATTGCGCCGACCCGCCTGACGCCACCGAAGACGGGTACGTTCCGGGACAGAATCCAGCGCAGCAGGATTGCACGCCGCACGCATCGGACTACAATCCGCAGAACTGGGTGATCAGCCTGTCCGAATTGCTGCGTGTAATCCAGTTCTACAACGCCGGCGGCTATTATGCCTGTCCCGGCGAAGGGACCGAAGATGGCTTTTGCGTCGGATTCCCCGGATGACGGCCTGACGTGATCGCATAGTACGCACGACGGGGCGGCCGGACCGAAGGGTTCTGGCCGCCCCGATTCTTTGACCCATTGCGCGCCTCCGGCGCCTCTTGCTATAATGCAGGGTAGTCGAGGGATGCGTTGTCTATTCAATTAACTAACCTTTGCACTATGGAGATCAACGTGTATGTCCGGCCATTCCAAATGGAGCACGATTAAGCGGAAAAAGGGCGCGGCGGACGCCAAGAAGGGGAAGATTTTTTCCAAACTCGCCAAGGAACTGGCTGTTGCGGCGCGCGCGGGCGGCGGCGATCCTGCGAGCAATGCCAAATTGCGCACCGTGTTGTTGGCGTGCAAGACGGCGAACATGCCCAAGGATAACATCGAGCGGGCGATCAAAAAAGGCACGGGCGAACTGCCGGGCGTCACTTACGAGGAAGTCCGTTATGAGTGCTATGGCCCCGGCGGCGTTGCCATGCTGGTGGACGTACTCACGGACAACAAGCGCCGGACGGTCGCAGAGATTCGGCATATCATCACGAAATTCAACGGCAGCATGGCGGAAACGGGCGCGGTGCGCTGGAATTTTGATCAGCGCGGCGTTGTGACGCTCCCCAAGGAGGGTCTCACAGAAGAGGAAATTTTCGAGAAGGCCATCGAGGCGGGCGCAGAGGATGTGGACACCGACGGCGACTGCTACGAGGTAATGACTGCTCCGAGCGAACTGCACACCGTATCCGAGGCGCTGGAGGCGATGGGACTACATCCAGAAGAAGTCAAACTGACGATGGTCCCCAAGACAACGGTCTCGCTGGACGAAAAATCGCTTTCCACGCTGATCAAACTGACCGAGGCGCTTGAAGACAACGACGACGTGCAGGACGTGTTCTCGAACGCCGACCTCACTGATGAGGCCATGGCCGCGGCCATGGAGGAATAAATGCGCGTGCTCGGTTTCGATCCGGGCACCGCGACCACCGGTTACGGGGTGGTGGAAATCCGGAGCGGACGCCTGCGGCACATCGCCCACGGAACCATTGCCACGCCGCCCAACGCCTTTTTCGCCGACCGCCTGAAAATCATCTTCGACGAGGCGGTGCGCCTGCTCGAAGCCTATCAGCCCGACGCCGTCGCCATCGAGCGCCTGTATTTCAAGCAGAACGTCAGCACGGGCATCACCGTGGCGCAGGCGCGCGGCGTGCTGGCCCTGGCCGCCGCGCAGGCCGGCAAACCCATCGGCGAATTCAGCCCCACCGAAACCAAGACCGCCGTCACCGGCTACGGCAAGGCCGACAAGCGCCAGATGCAGGAGATGATCAAGCGCCTGCTCAATCTCGACGCCCTGCCCAAACCCGACGACGCCGCGGACGCGCTTGGCCTCGCCATCTGCCAAGCGCAGACCGGCGTCACCCAGGCGCGCCTGCGCGGCTGATGAAACGCCCCGTCCCTTTGCCGTACAATCTCAGGTATGCGATGATTCCTGGGGAACATCGCAGAGTGCTGGAAAGCATGTTGCCCGACGGCGCCTTGAAGAAAAGGACCAAAAAGACACAAAGGACGCAAAGGACAGAAGGACAAAGGGACAGACAATACGCACCGAATAGCAGAATCAACCAAAACTGCCCTTGTTGTCCTTGTTGTCCTTGATGTCTTTGATGTCTTTGATGTCCTTGGTGTCCTTTTCTGCGGAGCGCCGCATACAAAGCATCTTTCCCGGTGTAAAACGGAAATTCTGCAATTCGCGCCTGCGCGGCGCGTGGGGAAAAAGGGCATGTTCGCCTTTCTTTGCGGAACGGTGGCGGCGAAGCCGCTGGATTATATTGCGCTGGATGTGGGTGGCGTTGGCTTTGCGGTGTATGTGCCGGAGTCCACCTACCGCAGACTTGTCGTCAACCAGGAAGCGTTGCTGCACACCTACTGCCACATCCGCGAGGACGACTTCAAAATCTTCGGGTTCCTGAAGGAAGAGGAGAAGACGCTGTTCATCGCGCTGCTCGACATCAACGGTGTCGGCCCCCGGGCGGCGCTGGCGCTCTTGTCGAGCATGTCTGTGGCGCAGTTCGGCCAGGCAATCATGAACAGCGACGTGGCGGCGTTGGCCAAGGCGCCCGGCATCGGCAAGAAACTGGCCCAGCGCATCGTGCTGGAAACCAGAACGCGCATGGGCCATGCGCCCGAATTGAGCGCCATCCTCGGTGAAACGAAGGAAAGCGAAGCACCGCCGGAAGGCGACGACGTGTACGAGGCGCTGATTTCGTTGGGCTGCACGCCAGCGGAAGCGCGCAAGGCCGCCGCCACCGCACGCAAGCAACTGGGCGCGGAAGCGCGCGATGAGGACCTCGTGCGCGCCGCCCTGCGCTCCATGGCGAGGATTTAGTTGTGACACCCACGGATGACATCTTCACGCCGACTCCCCTCGAAGATGACCGCGCATTCGACGACCAGATTCGCCCGCAGCGGCTGGCCGATTTCCCCGGCCAGGACCCCCTCAAGGAGAAACTGGCGATCGCCATCCTGGCCGCGAAGCAGCGCAAGGAACCGCTCGATCACCTGCTGCTCAGCGGCCCGCCGGGACTCGGCAAGACCACCCTCGCCCGCATTCTCGCCAACGAGATGGGCGTGGACATCAAGCAGAGCGCGGGACCGGTCATTGAACGCCAGGCCGACCTCTCCGCCATCCTCACCAGCCTCGAAGATTTCGACATCCTGTTCATTGACGAAATCCACCGCCTCAACCACGCCGTGGAGGAAACGCTCTACGCCGCCATGGAGGATTTCGAGGTGGACATCATGCTGGGGCGCGGGCCGACCGCGCGTTCGATGAAGATCGGACTGAAACCCTTCACCCTGATCGGCGCCACCACCCGCGCCGGCCTGCTCACCCCGCCCCTCCGCGCCCGGTTCGGCGACACCTGCCGCTTCGAGTTCTATACCCCCGCCGAACTCGAGCGCATCCTCCTGAGGTCCGCGCGCATCCTCGACGTGCCCATCGAAACGGACGGCGCAAGCGAAATCGCCATGCGCTCGCGCGGCACCGCGCGCGTCGCCAACCGGCTGCTGCGCCGCGTGCGCGACTTCGCCCAGGTCAAAGGCGGCGGCATCATCACCCGCGACGTGGCCGACGCCGCGCTGAAACTCCTGCGCATTGACGACCTCGGCCTCGACGACATGGACCGCCTCATCATCTCCACCGTCATCGAAAAATTCAGCGGCGGCCCTGTCGGCCTTTCCTCCCTGTCGGTCGCCGTCGGCGAAGAACGCCAGACCCTCGAAGAAGTCCACGAACCCTACCTTATCCAGATCGGATTCCTGAAACGCACCCCGCAGGGCCGCGTCGCCACCCTTCTCGCCTACAAACACTTCGGCCTCCAGCCACCCCCCACCCCCCAACAACCGTTGTTCTGAGCGGCGCCCCGCACAAATGTCGGTAAGGCGCGTTGGCTCCGAAACGAAAGCGCCAACGGCGCACCCTGGCGGACAGCGCAATAACCCCATAGAAAAGCGCCAACGGCGCACCCCAACGGACAGCGCAATAAGCCCGTAGAAAAGCGACAACGGC
>CAZLII010000507.1:0-3909 GCA_964559065.1 uncultured Nitrospirales bacterium
GATCACGGCGCTGCGCACCCGCGGCCCCAGGCGAATGATCTGGTGGTCATCGCGGTTGGTGGGGAAATCGCAGCCGGTCACGATGATCCGCCGGTTGTTGGCGTCAATGCAGGGCGCGCCCCGACGTTTGCGGTCCCAATCATTGAAGTGGCAGGACTCGAAAAAGACCGCGCCCCGCCCTTCCAGCACGGCGTGGGAATCCAAGTCGCTGGTCGCCCAGAAGCCGCTTCCGGTGAATTTCACCGGGCCTTGGTTCTTGGGGCCGACCACGATTTTCGACATGATCGAAGCGTTGACAAAACTGACGCCCGCCGTGTCCATGACAGCATCCACAAGCACGGCGCAAGGCGTGACGTCGAGATAGCAGTTCGTGTACATGCCGGACCCGGCGGCATAAGACACAATCTCCCCTTTTTCATCATAAATGGGGCCGTCAATGAAGTGCATGCCGACTTTGTAGAAAATGCAGAAAAGACTGTGGGCCATCTGGCCGTCGGTCTTGCCGATGATGAACGCGGTGGCGTTTTCACGGGTGAATACCCACAGGGGACTCTGTGGGTCCACATCCCAGAAGGGCCAGATATGAATGTTTTCAAGACGACCGACATCGTAGCACTGGTTGATGTAAACGCCTTTGAACAGGGCATAGGCGTAAAGATTGCGGATGAGGTGGCGTCCGTTTGGTTTGGTGCCCAGGTCCACCGCCTGATAGGGATTCACCATCGTGACGTCGAGGATGGTGATGTTGTCTTTGCCTGCGCCCTGCACAGTCCATGGATACGGGATAGGCGGATTGGCCCGGATTTGCTCGGGATAGAAAATGGTCAACCCTTTCAGGGCGCTGTTCATGTGCATTTCGATAAAGGGTTTTCCTTCAAGGTCGCCTTTGCCTGCGGTGGCCAGCAGGACCGTGCCGCCTTTGTCGGGCGGCTCGCCGCGCACCGGCGCGCGCCACACGCCTTCCAGCGCGACGTTGTCGGGAATCACGAGGTTGCCGTGAATGAGGAAACTGCCGGTGGGAACCATGACCACGCCGCCACCGTCTTTTGCCGCCGCGTCCAAGGCTGCCTGAAACGCAGCCGTGTTGTCTGTGACGCCATCGCCCTTTGCGCCGAAGTCCGCCACGTGATGGATGCCGCGATCTCGTTCGGCGACGGCATCGAGGCATACGCAACACGACACTACCAGAAGGATGGAAACAGCGATTCGACAACGGCTTCGCATTGCGGGCTTCCTCCGTTGTAATTGCGACGGAAGTTTTGGAGTCCAGGCTTTAGCCTGCTGCACCTTGTTACACCGCTCCTGCGGTGTAACACACCACTGCGGCGCTCCTGCGTCGCCTGCTTTCGCCGCGCCGATCGATTTCAAGCCCCGGCGGAGCATAGAACCATCGCACGCTGAAGCGTGAACAACATACTTATTTCAGAGCAGGCTAAAGCCTGTACTCCATAACTTTTTTGCAGGCTGAAGCCTGTACTCCAGAACTTTTTTACTTCACCACGAGATTGACCATTTTTCCGGGGACGTAGATTTCCTTGACGAGCGTCTTGTCTGCCATGAAGCCCGCCACCTTGGGGTCGGCTTTGGCCGCAGCGATGATGGCGTCCTTGTCGGCATCCCTGGGCAATACCACCTTGCCGCGCAGTTTCCCGTTGACCTGCACGGGGATTTCGATGGTGTCTTCGACAAGCAGCGCCTCGTCGTAGGCCGGCCACGGTTCATAGGCCAGGGTGTTCGCATGGCCGAGTCGCTCCCAGAGTTCTTCGGCCAGATGCGGTGCGAACGGTGACAGCACCAGCAAAAAGGTCTCCATTACGTCGCGGTCAATGCGGTCCGTTTTCATGGCGGCATTGGTGAATTCCATCATGCGCGCGATGGCGGTGTTGAATTGCAGGTTTTCGATGTCGTTCGTGACTGCCTTGATGGTTTTGTGGAGTTCGCGGCGCATGGCGTCATCGCCGCCGTCCGACACGATGCGGGGATGGAGCGCGCCGCTTTCCTCCACATAAACCGCCCACACGCGGCGCAGGAAGCGGTGCACGCCCTGGATACCCTCATCGGTCCACGGCTTGTCGCGGTCCAGCGGTCCCATGAATATTTCGTAGAGGCGCATGGAGTCCGCGCCGTATTCGCGCACGACGTCATCGGGATTGACGACGTTGTAACGCGACTTGCTCATTTTCTCGATCTGCACGCGAAGCGGCGCGCCGGTCGCCTTGGCCACCCAGTCATCCCCGCGTTTTTCCACCTCGTGCGGGTAGTAATATTTGCCTTGGGCGTCCTGGTAGGAGTAGGCGAGGATCATGCCCTGGTTGAAGAGTTTGGTGAAGGGTTCCTTCGTGGAGACATGGCCAGCGTCGTAGAGCACCTTGTGCCAGAAGCGGGAATAGAGCAGATGCAGCACGGCATGCTCGGCGCCGCCGATGTAGAGGTCCACCGGCATCCAGTAGGCTTCGGCCTCATTGGACCAGGCGGCGTCGTCGTTCTGCGGGTCCACAAAACGCAGAAAATACCAGCAGGACCCCGCCCACTGGGGCATGGTGTTGGTTTCGCGTTTCGCGGGGGCGCCGGTCTCCGGGTCGGTGGTATTCACCCAGTCGGTCGCGCGCGCCAGGGGCGGCTGGCCGTCTGCCGTAGGCCTGTAGTCATGAAGTTCCGGCAGCACCACGGGCAGATCGCGCATCGGCACGGCCTTCACCGTGCCGTCTTCCATGCGAATCAGCGGAAACGGTTCGCCCCAATAGCGCTGGCGCGAAAAGAGCCAGTCCCGCAGTTTGTAATTGACCGTACCCTTGCCAAGTCCATTTTCCTCCAGCCAGGCATTCATTTTCGCCTTGGCTTCCGGCACGCGCAGCCGGTTGAGCAGTGGCGAATTCACCAGCACGCCGTCGCCGGTGAAGGCTTCCTTTTCGATGTCGCCTCCGGAATTGACCTCGTTCATGGGCAGCCCAAAGGTCTTTGCAAATTCATCGTCACGAGTGTCGTGGGCGGGCACGGCCATGATTGCGCCATAGCCGTATTCGGCCAGCACATAGTCCGCCGTCCAGATGGGAATCTCTTGATTATTGACCGGATTCACCGCATACGCGCCGGTGAACACGCCCGTCTTGGTCTGCTCCTCCTTCATGCGGTCCTGGGCGCTCTTTTTGGTCGCTTGCTCGACGTATGCCTCCACGGCGGCGCGCCGTTCCGGGGTCGTGATGCGGAGGGTCAGCGGATGCTCCGGCGCGAGCACGCAATAGGTCGCGCCGAATAGCGTGTCCGGGCGCGTGGTGAACACAGTGAACTTTTCGCCGCTGCCCGCGACCGTGAAAACCGCGTCGGCCCCTTCGCTGCGGCCGATCCATTCGCGCTGCATCGCCTTGATGCCTTCGGGCCAGTCAAGTTCGTCCAGGTCCTCCAGCAAGCGCTCGGCGTAGGCGGTAATCCGAAGCATCCATTGGCGCATCATGCGCTTTTCGACAGGGTCCCCCGTCTCGACGTATTTGCCGTCCTTGACCTCCTCATTCGCCAGGACGGTGCACAGGGCGGGACACCAGTTCACCGGCGCTTCCACTTCATAGGCGAGGCCGCGCTCGAAGAGCACCGTGAAAATCCACTGCGTCCATTTGTAATACTTGGGGTCCGTGGTGTTGATTTCTCGGTCCCAGTCGTAGGACAGACCGAGCGCCTGAATCTGGCGGCGGAAGGTGTCGCAGTTCCTGTTGGTCACCAGCGCCGGGTGCTCTCCCGTGCGCACGGCGTGCTGCTCGGCGGGCAGGCCGAAGGCGTCCCAGCCCATCGGGTGCAGCACGTTGAAGCCGCGCATCCGCTTGAAGCGGGCCAGGATGTCGATGGCGGTGTAGCCTTCCGGGTGGCCGACGTGCAGCCCCGCCCCGCTGGGGTAGGGGAACATGTCGAGGACGTAGT
>CAZLII010000508.1:0-3883 GCA_964559065.1 uncultured Nitrospirales bacterium
CCACCTTGTATGCCAAGCAGTTCCGTGATAATCTTCTTCTGAGACATCGAAGACCCTCGATGGTTTGTTTTCCCACAAACCAGTTAACGGTTTTGCTTTTGATGTCTCAAACTTAATCGCCCGCACATGGCCGGAGAGAACCGAGAAGATCAACAATGAAAACAACCCCGAAATACAGTTTCGTCCTTCCCGCATTTAATGAATCCGCTTGCATTGAATCCATGACAAGAAGCCTCAATGCGTTGGAATCTCAGATTGACGGCCCCTTTGAAATCATTTGGGTGAATGATGGCAGCACCGATGACACCGCAGAGCAGTTGGATGCGCTTGCGGAGAAGTTCGATCACATTAGAGTTATCCACTTTTCCCGAAATTTTGGCCACATGGCTGCGCTATGCGCCGGTCTTGAGGCCGCGCGCGCCACCGACGCCGTGATTACCCTGGACAGCGACGGACAACATCCCCCTGAACTGATACCCGATATGATCGCCTTATGGAAGCAGGGCGCGGATATTGTGCAAACGATTCGAGAGGACACACGAGAAAGCGCCATTGTAAAACGTGTGACTTCATGGGGATTCTACGCCGTGTTCAATCTTCTCGCCGATACGGATATCCCACATGGCGCCGCGGACTTCAGGCTTATGGACCGTGAGGTGGTGGATGCCCTGAATGGTCTGCCGGAGCGGGTGCGATTTGTCCGAGGGCTGGTGCATTGGGTTGGATTCACACGGGCTTGTCTTCCATATAAGTCAGAAGCGCGAATGGCGGGCAAGACCAAGTACCATCTGCCGCATATGGTTTCGCTTGCGCTCAAGGGGATAACAAGTTTTTCTGTGCGCCCATTGCGTTTCGCATTCATTCTGACCTTACTTGTCGTCGCCGCGATAAGTATGTACTCTATTTATGTGTTGGTTGCGCTGATCAGAGGCGCCCCCCTGATCCCCGGATGGACAAGCATGATTTTTGTTGTGCTTTTCTTGGGCGCCGCGCAATTGCTCGTTATAGGGATTGCCAGCGAGTATCTGGCGCATCTTTATATTGAAGAAAAGCATCGGCCGGTCTATCTGGTGCGGAAAAAGAGAGAACGGAAAAAGCAGCATTGAACATATTGCGCCGCACATAACCGCAAGTGTCTTCCCTCTTAAGGCCGTATTTGTCCCTGCCGCGCCACCAGGAATAACAAGTGAAATCCATGCAACACGCAGGAATTGAAATCGGGAACGCCGACCGTCCAGAAAAGAAAGACGGTCAGTGTTGCATCTGCTGCCTGGGCGTGGATTTTTCTCCTCATTTCGAGGGGCTGGTGCGATGTCTGGGATGCGGCCATGTAATGGCTTCTTTTTCCTGGACGCCGGAAATGTTCAGAGAATTGTATACCGAGCGGTACTTCAAGGGAGGCGAATATGCGGATTATGAAAGAGAGGCCGATGCGCTTCGTCGGAATTTTCGCACACGAGTTCATGAACTTGCCCAACGCCATCCTGAGGGCGGGCGCTTGTGGGAGATTGGCTGCGCGTACGGGTACTTCCTGAAGGAAGCGGGCGCGCACTTTATCGCTGCAGGATGCGATGTGGCGCATGAGGCAGTGAAATGCGCCGTCGAAAAAAACGGCGCAAATGCCCAGTGCCTGGATTATTTGACCTATGCGCCGGACGCGCCTTTCGACGTCATTTGTCTGTGGGACACCATCGAGCATCTGCCCGACCCGCATTTGTTTCTGAAAAAGGCATTTGACGATTTGCGTCCGGGCGGCACGATTGCGCTGAGCACCGGCGACATCGGGTCGTTCTGGGCGCGCATGCGCGGCAGGCGCTGGCGGCAAATACACCCGCCGACGCACGTGCACTATTTCACGTGCAATTCCATGCGCCAGTTGTTGCGCCGGCTGGGCTATGCGCACATCCGCTTCCGCCATCCCGCCTTTTGGCGAAATCTGGACACATCCCTCGCAAAGGTCGTTGATCAAAGGCCATACGCCAATACAATATATGCAAGATTCAGGCATTCAGGCCTGTTTCGAATCAACTATCCCCTTAACTTATTTGATCTGATGACAGTCTACGCAGTAAAACCTTTGGATGCTTGACAGCGTTTTGGCGACATGGCGCTATTGCCGCCATGGCTTATCCATATTGATGGGGAGTGAGCAAGTCAATGTCTTATGAAAAAAAGCGCGTGGGCGGGGGCCTTTTCCTTGCCGCGTTCACGTTGATTATTGTTGCGACGCTGACAACCTTCTCCTTCGTCATTCGTTCGGATATCAGCAATCTGGGCGGTATGTATGACATTTATCGCTACTATGCGCCGCTGACGTTTTTCATAGACGCCTGCATCCACGCAGGCGAGTTTCCTACTTGGAACCCCCTGTCCTACTGTGGATTGCCCAATGTCGGCAATCCGCAATCGTTCCTGATCTATCCTCCCAATCTAATCCGTTCCCTGTTGGTGATGTCCCCCACGCCTGAACGCACAAATGTGTCATTGGCTGTAATGATGGGAATGCACTTCATTTTCATGGCCCTTTGCACATATTTGTTGGGGCGGGCGCACCGCCTGAGTTTTGCCGGCGCCATGACTGCCGCCATCGCGTTCCCTTTCAGCGCCCTTATTGTCCGTCGCATGTGCGAATATCATTTCATCACGACCATGGCTTGGCTGCCCTTGCTCCTGCTGCTGATCAAAAAAGCGATAGATACTGATGACTTTGTCAAAAAAATGGGCATAGCGATATGCGCCGGTATGACGCTCGGGCTCGGCATCCTGGGTGGATTTCTTCAGATTATCAACCTCATGGGATTGGTGGCAGGCCTGTATGGGCTGTTCTATTTTCTGCTTTTCCGATGCAGTAATGTTTCCGACCAGGGGTGGCGGCAATTCCTGCGCCTCTGCTTGCATAATGGCGTTGCCATGGCCGCCATATTCATCCTTGGTTCATGCCTGGCCGCCGTGCTCCTGCTGCCGGCCTGGGAACTGGGCTCCTATACCTTGCGCACCAGCGGCATTCCCGCCAGTAAATACTCAGACCTGTGGAAATGGTCTCCCCTCGGTTTTTACCAGAGTTTGGTGGTTTATGCGGGGATGAAGTATGAGGCGGAGACTATTCGCAATTCCGGCATTGTCGCGCTGCTGCTGGCCTTCGCCGCCTTAACCCATCCCAGGCGACGCGACGTGTTTATGTTCCTTGGCATGTTCTTGATTCTCTTCGAATGCTGTTTCGGGCCGCCCCTGCCCATCGGGGCGCTGCTCGAAAAACTTACCCCATTCTCCATGTCCGCCTATTCGCGTGCCTATGACTTTGGACTGCTGCCGTTGAGTTTGTTGGCGGGTTTCGGCGTGGATGCCATCGTTCGCCCTATGCGCAGCAAGGGACATTCTCTTGCGCGTGCGGTGATGTTGCTGTTGATTGCGTATATTTGCATTGCGCCGCTTGACGAATGGTTGGCAAATATCAGATTCATCTCCGTAAGCAACCATGTGCGCACCATACCGATTCTGGGCATTGTCTTGATGCTGATTGCCGGCGCTGTGCCGCTGCCAAAATTTTTGCGCGTGGCTGTGTCCCTGATGCTGCTTGCATTGCTCTTTGGCGAAACTTTCGCGTGGAATCAGCATTATGTGCCCTACATGGCCCGGCGCAAGGTGCGTGATCACTGCGAGATCAAACGCGAAAACGTCGTCATTCCCACCTCCAATTTCCGCGAGACTGATCCGATATGCAATCGTTTTCTCTATTCTTTGCGTTTCTCCATGAACGGCGTAGATCCCATGAATATCAGCGCTGTGCGCGATATCATCAGTGGACCGCCGCGTGACAAACATCCCTTCCGAGGCGTTCAGAACTGGGAACCAACACGCGAAAACCTGCGCGGCAACATGATAT
>CAZLII010000509.1:0-3874 GCA_964559065.1 uncultured Nitrospirales bacterium
AGGCGGGCAGCCCCGCCTCCGAACCAATCCAACCCAGCGCGACCAGGAGGCGCGTCTTGACGGGCGCGTCCTTCTCGGCCTGTATCGCTTTGAGCACGGCTGCGGGCCGGGCGTCTTCGTCCGCGTTCTTCGCCGCGATGATGGCGATGCTCTCCTGAATCTGTTCGACGGCATCCGGATCGCCGGTCTGGGTAAGCATGGAAACAAGGCCGGGCAGGATTTCCGGCGCTGCGACGGCGCGTAGCGCCGCATGCGCTTCGGCGCGCACCCCCGCATTATCGTCTTGCGCACAGTCCAGCAGGACCTTCGCGGCGCCGACATTGCCGCGCGCGCCGGCGGCGCGGATCAGTTCCCTTTTCATCGGCGTATCGGCCTTGGGAATCGCGTTCACAATGGCCGCGTCCGCCTTCGGGCCGCGCGATCGCGCCAGACTTTCGCGCGCGACGCGCGCTTCCGCGCCGTCTGCGGCTGCCGCGCGCTGCGCGAGCGGCAGCACGGCGTCCGCGTCGCCGCACGCTGCGAGTGCGCGGAGCGCCGCGAGCCGCACGTCCGGGTCGGCGCTGTCCGCCGCCGCTATCAGATGCGATTCCGCCGCGCCGGATGCCCGGTCGGCGAGGGCGGCGATCAGTTTGACCTGCACAGCGGCATCCAGACTGGAAAGATTCGCAGCGATGCGCTTCACCACCCTGTCTGAGGCAACGTTTCTGACGGCCACCGCCGCGACGGTCTGCATCGCCGGGTCGCCATGCTGGAGCGTGTCTATGATAATGTCGGCCGCGCGCGGGCCGCGCGCGGATGCGATGTGCCCGCGCAGGGCGGCGGCGCGAATGCCGGGAGTTTCGTCAGGGCTGTCCAGGCGCCTGTAAATCGCGGCGGCTTTTCGCCGCTTATTCTGCGCCATGAAATGATCCGCGCACTGGAGACAGGCATCGGACGCAGCGAGGCGCAGGTCCCCCCGCGACTGCATGTGAACCTTGCGGAGTGCCGCCTCGGCCTTGTCACCCCCGATGCGTCCCAGCGCGGCGACGGCCGCCAATGATTCTTCGTCAACCGCCTCGCCGACCAGTTCTTCCAAAACAGGAACGGCTTGCGCATCGCCGCGCTCACCCAGAGTGCCGATGACACCGATGCGGTGCGGTCCCGCCAATGCGGGCAGGGCGTCGAGCAGGGTTTGCGTGGCGGTGTTGCCGGGGATGCGCTGCAGGGCCAGGCGCGCCATGTCCGACGTGTCCGGCGCAACCAGCATTTTACCGAGCACCGGCAGCGAGGCGTCACCGCCGATTTCGCCGAGTTTCATACAGGCGTATTGTTTCGCGGGCAGGGTAGCGTCGGATTGCAGCAGCGCGATGAACCGCCGCTCCAAATCGCCGAGCGGCGCGCGCGCGCCCAACGCCTCGCGAATGACGGTGTCCATCGCCATCTGCGCTTCCAGGCTGTCGCCATACTCATACGCCGCGATCTCCCGCAGAAGCGCGTCCACATCGGCGAATGCCGGCAATGTTGCGGCGGCGGCCATCAGCGCCAGGACGATTGCCATAAGGTTTCTCCACGCATTCATAATCTGTATCCCTCATTTGCGTCGGCGGTGCGCCGGTTGGTGCCGTCAATCACAGATGCCAGGGGCTGCGCATGGCGCGGGAAAGCAGACGCTCCGCTTCCGGATCATTGATGAACCGCTCTTTTTTGGGGTCCCACCGCACCTTGCGCTCCAATTTCATGGCAATCATGCCGAGGTGGGCGACCATAACCGAGTGGTGGGCGACTTCCGCGGGGGTAATCGTTTCCGCGCGCGTGCGCACGCACTCCAGGAAATTGCCGATATGGTGGCTGCTTTCGTAGAGGTGGATTTCGTTCGGGCCGATGACGCTGTCGAGCAGCGACTTCGGATGCGCGTCAATCCTGCCGCGCGTCACATAGACCCAGCCTTCCGACCCCTCAAAGCGCGCGCCCCCCGGATTCTTGGAACTCACGCGCATCGTGAAGCCTTCGCCGTACCGACAGGTGAACTCATAGTCGGGCGGCGCGTCGAAAAGGCCATCCTCCACCGGGGTCCATACCGCCTTGCCCTCGATTTCCACCGGCGCGCTGCGCTCGACGTTCATGCCCCAGTGCGCGATGTCAATGTGGTGGCCGGCCCAGTCGGTGAGTTGCCCGCCGGCATAGTCCATGATCCACCGGAAATTCCAATGGCACCGCGCCGGACAATAGGGCTTCCAGGGGGCCGGCCCCAGCCACATGTCGTAGTCGAAATCGGGCGGCGGCGCTTCGGGTTTCGTGCTGCCCTGATGGATGCTGTTGCCCGAAGGCAGCCCCACCTTGACCAATTTCACCTCGCCAATGCGGCCATTGCGCACCAGTTCGCAGGCGAAACGGAAATGCTGCTGCGAGCGCTGCCAACTTCCCGTCTGCCAGATGCGGCCATATCTCGCGACCGCGTCGCAAATCGCGCGGCCTTCCGAGATGTTGTAGGCGAGCGGTTTTTCGCCGTAGATGTCCTTGCCCGCGCGTGCGGCCATGATCGCCGGGATGGCGTGCCAGTGGTCGGGCAGCGCGAGCGATACAGCGTCAATGTCCGCGCGGGCGATCACCTCGCGGAAATCGCGATACACGGCGCAGTCCTTGTTTTCATAGCGGTCATTTACCTTGTCGCGCGCGCGGTTCAGGTGTTTTTCATCCACGTCGCACACGGCCACCACCTGCGCCTCGGGACGCCCCAGAAAACCCTCCATGTTCCCCGTGCCCATGCCCCCCATGCCGATGCAGCCGATCGTGATCCGGTTGCTCGGCGCAGTCGCGCCGGTCAGGCCCAGGGCGGACCCGGGGATGAGGTACGGAAACGCCGCCGCGCCCGCCGCCAGGCCCCCGGCCCGTTTCAGAAATTGCCGCCGTGTCACTGTCTTTCCACGCATGCCCGGATCTCCCATCGTTGGGTTGTGTGTTGAAGTGCGCATGTCGCCTGCTGAGAGGTCAAGGGACGATTATAAGACCTTGGCGATGCGTTGGCAAAAGAAAAAAGGACGAAAACGACAGCAGGGACATCAAGGACAACAAGGACAGCAGGGGCGGTGGGGCAAAAAGGCTTGGCTTCGTCTCCCCTTGAACTGTTCCGAAATTTCCTATCGGCGGCGGCGGGCGGCATGGGCGACGCCCATGGCGTTGATCTCGATGTCGGTGCCGAGCCAGGCAAGGTCGAAATCAATATCCGATACGCCGCACCATCTCAAGTGCGCCTCTGTCGCTTCCTGAACGCGGTTCCGGCAGAAGGCATCCAGCGATTCATCGGGCTGATGCACGGCTTCGTCGAGAATGGCGGCCAGTTGGTCGAGGAAACGCAGCAGAATTTTCGCGGCCTGCGGCAGATTCGTGTGAATGCCGAAGTGCGGCAGGCAGGCGTACTGCGCGCCGGTGGCGAGAATACGGTGGATGGTTTTTCGGGCCTCGTCCGGGTCGAAATCGGGCGGCGCGCTGGTGGCGACATAGAACGGGGGGCCGGGCCGCACGCTTTCGTTCAGTCCCAAGCCGAATGAATCGCCGGTGAAAATCGCCTGCTCGCGGGCATCGAGGATGCACATGTGGTGCGTGGCGTGGCCGAGGGTGTGCAGGAAGCGCAACTCACGCGTTCCCCATTGCAGGGCCTCGTTGTCCACGACGGTGCGCACGCGCTCCGCCGGGACGGGTTTTATCTCGCCATACAATTCGGCGAAGGCCGCCGCGCCATAGACCGCCGTCGCCCCGGCGATGATCCGCGCGGGGTCAATGAGGTGTCGCGCGGCCTTCGGGTGCGCCAGCGCCGTCGCATTGGGGCAGGCCTCGAGCAGCGCCGCCGTGCCCCCGGCATGGTCCAGATGCACATGGGTGATGATGGCGTATTCCA
>CAZLII010000510.1:0-3873 GCA_964559065.1 uncultured Nitrospirales bacterium
AGCCGAAGGCCGGGGCGGAGCTGCTAATGGCTCGCACGACTGCGCCGGTTGATCGAGGAGCGGCAGGCCGAATCGGTCGAGATCCTGCGTGGCTGGATGGAACAAGATGAGGAACGCGCTTGATGGTGCTGCGCCTTGAAGTCTTTGAAAGCGGCGAAGCCGGAACCGCACCGGATACGGTCTACTTTCTACAGCATTCCCCTGTCATTACGCTGGGGCGCGACGCGCGTCCGGAGCATATGCTCGCCGACCCCGCAACGCTGCATGCGGCCGGCATTGAAGTCATCCAAACAGACCGCGGCGGAGATGTCACATACCACGGCCCCGGCCAGATTGTCGCATACCCCATATTCAACCTCAACCACTGGCGACCTTCCGTGGGATGGTATCTTCGGTCCCTGGAGGAAGTCGTGATTCAGGCCATACGCCCCTTCGGGTTGCAGGGAGAACGTATCCCCCCTTACACCGGCGTCTGGGTCAACGGGGCCAAGGTGGCCGCCGTCGGCGTCGGCATCCGAAAATGGATTACCTGGCATGGCATCGCGCTCAACGTTCACCCCGACATGCGTCATTTCGCCCACATCGTCCCGTGCGGCATCCCAGACAAGCCAGTGACATCACTGCAACTGCTCTTGGGAACCGCGCCGTCCATGGATAGCGTTATGGCGCAAATGGAAACTGCTTTCCGAGATGTCTTTGCCTCCCCTGGATGATTCATTATGTTATAGATATTCTATATAAAATATATCATTCCATATCATAAATAAGACAGATTTGATTTGGCGCGCCTATCCCGGCATAATTTGGGAAGCAACGAGGAAGGGAATGCCATGAGTTCTGTGATGGAAGAATACCGCCGCAAACTGATTTCAGCGGAGGACGCGGCGGCAATGATTCAATCGAATCAGATTGTTGATTACTATGCCTTCAATGCCAGTTCCCGCTATGTGGATGCGGCGCTCGCCAAGCGCGTCGGGGATTTGGAAAATGTCGTCATTCGCAGTGAACTGCGGTTGGCGCCGCCGATGGAAGTGTTCATGGCGGACCCGGAAGGACGCACCTTCAGACTGCACTCGCTTTTCCGGGGTCCCATCGAAAACCTGGTCCCGCCGGAACGCTCCACGTCCATTCCTGCGCGTCTCGGATCTTATGAAGCCCTTTTCTGGGCCGGCGAATTGCGTTCGGATTTCGCGGCGTTTATGGTCAGTCCGCCGGACAAGGACGGTTACCTGCATTTCTGGCCTTCCCCGGCGTTGGCCTTGGCCGACGTGCGGGCATCAGGGGTCTTTTTCGCGGAGATTAACGAGACGTACCGTCACTTCCGCTATCCAACGGAAGAATGCCGCGTACATATTTCCGAAGTGAATTACATCATTGAAGGCGACAATCCCCCCATTTTCCCCGTGCCCAGCCCGCCGATTTCGGAAACAGACCAACATATCGCGGAGCACATCCTTGGCGAGTTGTGCGATGGGGCATGTCTTCAAATCGGCTATGGCAGTGTGCCGAACGCGGTGGCCAATCTCATCGTGCATTCGGACCTCAAGGACTTGGGTGTCCAGACCGAACTTATCCCGGAAGGGATCATGGAGTTGTACAAAGCGGGCAAAATCACCGGCCGGCGAAAAGGGGTGGACAAAGGCAAGATGACTGCCAGTTTCGTGATTGGCGGCTCGGAGTTGCTCAGTTTCGTCAACGATTGCGCCGATCTAATGATGTGTTCTTCCAGTTACACGAACAATCCCCACATCATCGGGCAGAATGAGAGTTTTGTCGCCATTAACGGATGCCTGCAGGTCGATCTGACTGGACAGGTTAACTCGGAATCGCTGCATGGCTTGACATATACCGGCACCGGCGGCCAATTGGATTTCGTCCTGGGCGCGGCGATATCCAAGAATGGCAAGTCCATGCTCTGCACCCCCTCCACCTATACCACGAAAGAGGGCGAGGTGAAATCGCGCATCGTGTCCGCGCTGGCGCCGGGAACTATAGTGACCACCCCGCGCTCCTGTGTGCACTACATTGTCACAGAACACGGTATCGTGAACTTGCGAGGCCGCAGTGAGCAGGAGCGCGCCCACTTGTTGATCGGCATTGCGCATCCGGATTTTCGTGGCGATCTGCTGCGCCAGGCGAAGGAACGCAAACTGATCTGGTGAAAGCATGCGCCGGAGTCACTGATTCGAAGACAGCGCCTCCAAAGCGCCGCGAATCTGCGGCTGGTCGGGCTTCGCCTTGAGGGATTGCTCATAGGCGTTGCGCGCCTGGGGAACATTGCCTATCTGCATATGCATGGCGGCCAGAAAATTCCAGGTGGAAACGTCGCCGGCGTCCAGGCGAACTGCGCGCTGCGCCGCCAACAGCGCGTCGGTGATGCGCCCCGCCCGATACAACAGTTTGGCGTAGGCCGCATGATGTTCTGCGGTATCGGGAAAATATCGCCGCGCGGCATCAAACCCGAACAATGCCTCCCGCAGCATGACCCGTGTCTCCGCGTCAAACGGCTGGGCGGCGCGCCCCAGCGCATCCAGCATGCGCGTCGCATCAAGGATTTCACCGGCGCGGCAACGGCACGCCGCAACAGCGATGCGGCTGCGCACGTCTTCGGGATTCCCTTCGTGGGCCGCTTCAAAGGCGTCGCTGGCGAAATCATACAATCCTTCCCGCCAGTAAAGCGCGCCCAACGCCGCATGCGCGCGCCAGGCCACTTCCGAATTGCCGAGAGACAATGCCTTGTGCAGCGCATAGAACGCCTCTCTCCGGCCCGCCGGACCGATGGCCGCCAGATTCTCACCGTAACGGACGAGCATGGAGGCATCCTCGGGATGGCGCCGAACAAGTCGGTCAAGTGCTTCAGCCGCCAAGTCGTATTCCGCCAGTTCATGAAGCACTTCGGCATATCTTAGAATGGCGTTTTCATCCTGCGTCCCCTGAATGCCAGCGCTTTCAAAAAGCGCTCGCGCTTCGCGCAGCCGCCGCCACAGTTCATCCTGCGCCTGCCCGGCGGCCTCATATTGGTCCTCTTTCAAGGCCGTGACATACCGCGCGCGAAGAGACTCGCATTGCTCCAACATGGAATACGCCTGCGCGAAGTCTCCCCCCCACGCCGACGATCCCGCGCAGATGAGAAGCAGTGCCGACAAAATGCTTCTTGCCGCTCCGCATTGCCTTGGCGGACGCCGACGCGCCCTGTCATAATGACAAGAAGACATCAGGGACACTCCGCGGCGACATGCGTCTCTGTCCACAGCATTCTTTCCATCATTTCGAGCAGGGGACCAAAGGTGCTGCGGTCCATCGCGCAGATTGGAATGCCGTTGAAGCGATAGACAAGTCCCTGCACCGTTGCGGGATCGCAGCGATCGATCTTGTTGACGACCGAAATAATCGGTTTGGTATCCAACTCCAGTTCCGCCAGAAGTTCCCTGACGGTCTCGAATTTTTCCTCCAAATCAGGGCTGGATGCGTCAATGACGTGCAGCAACAGGTCCGCGTCATGCAATTCTTCAAACGTTGTGCGGAATGCCGCCATCAGGTCTTTGGGCAGATTTCGGATGAAGCCCACGGTATCCGTGATGATGACTTCGCGCTCGCGCGGGAAACGCAAACGCCGCGACACAGGATTCAAGGTGGCGAAAAGTGCGTCCTGCGCCGCTACATGGCTGTCGGTCAAGTGGTTGAGCAGGGTGGACTTGCCCGCATTCGTGTAACCGACCACGGCTACAGTCGGCACGCCGCGCGCCGTGCGCACGCCCCGGCGCAGTTCGCGCCGGCGCCCCAAGGCTGCGACTTCGCGCTCCAGGCGGGTGACCCGTTCACGGGCGCGCCGCCGGTCAATTTCCAGCCGCGTTTCGCCGGGGCCGCGCCCGC
>CAZLII010000511.1:0-3866 GCA_964559065.1 uncultured Nitrospirales bacterium
CGCATGCGTTCTTGACTTGGCAGACGCGGCGTCTTAAGATGCGCGGGATACCGGGGACGGCGCGTCCGCCGGCGGGGCGCGATCACCACAATCGGGAGGAGAAAGGTCATGGCGGTCAAGTCGTTGCGCATGGGCGTGGTGGGCACGGGATTCGGGCGCTACCACATGGAGGGCTACAGCAAGTTGGAGGGCGTGGAAGTCCATGCCGTTTGCGACCTGAATCTGGAGGAGGCGCATTTCTTCGCGAATCAATACGGCGCAAAGCATGTATTCAAGGACTATCGCGAGATGTTTTCGATGGACGAACTGGACGGCGTCTCCATCGCCACGCCGAACTGTCTGCACGCGCCGATGGCCATTGACGCGCTGAAGAAGGGCAAGCACGTGCTGGTGGAAAAGCCGATGGCCACCACGCCGAAAGAGGCGGAAGCGATGGTTGCGGCGGCGAAAAAGGCCGGCAGGCGGCTGATGGTCGAACAGGCCATGCGCTTTTCGCCCGACACCCAGTTATTGCGGGCCTATTTTGACCGGGGCGTTTTCGGCGAAGTCTATTACGCCAAGTCCTCCTGGATACGACGGAAGGGCTGGCCGAAACTCAACTTTCCGCCGGGCGGCACCATGGGCCGGGGCATGTGGTTCATCCGCAAGCAGGAGGCGGGGTTTGGCGCGCTTGGCGACATCGGGGTGCATCTGGTGGACCTCGCCTGGTATCTCATGGGCACGCCCAAGCCCGTCGCCGTCACCGGCATGATGTGGACCAAGGTCGCCGTGCCCCTGCTCAAGAAGAAGCGCCTTCCGGTCGAGGTGGATGAAATGGCCGCGGGCGCCATCCGCTTTGAGAACGGACAACTGCTCGCCGTGGACGTATCCTGGGACGCCTATAACGAGCCGATGCAGGAGGTGCGCCTTTTCGGCGACAAGGGCGGCGCAACGCTCTTCCCCGCGAAGGTCTATCGCGGCGAGGACATCATGGAGACCACCGAATTGTCCACCACTTTCGGGGCTTACGATCCGGTGGACCCCTACGCGCATTTTGTCGCCTGCATCCGCAATCCCGAAATGGCGTGCATCGCCCCCGGCGATCAGAATATCCAACTCATCAAGATGCTCGACGGCATCGCGAGGTCCGCGAAGACCAGAAAAGAAGTGCGGCTGTAATCCTCGTCGTACAATTTACCTCGCCCAAAAAATCTGGGGCAGAAGAGAGAAAAACCAAACGGGTTGCCTGTCTCCCGCGCACACCTGGGCCTGTCAATCCCGACATTTTCCTTCATCAAGCGCCTGTCGGATTGCTGTGACCAGGGTGTGTGCGCGGACGGGTTTGTGCAGAAAGCCCGCGGCCCCCGCATCCATCAGGCGCTGGGCGGCGACATCCATTTCATAGCCGCTGCAGAGGATCACCTTCATTTTCGGCCTCGCTTTCATGAGAAGCGGGAAGGCCTCCGCGCCGCCCATGACCGGCATGGCCATGTCGAGCAGGGTCAGATGAATCGGTCCGTCATGGCGTTCTGCCAGGGCCACCGCTTCGCGGCCATTGCAGGCCATCAGCACGGTGTATCCGAGGCGCTCGAGAATCTCGCGCATGGTATTCACGAGAAGGTCTTCATCTTCCACCAGTAGAATGGTCTCATGGCCGACCGGCAGTTCCTGCGATTTGACGGCGCCGGACAGGGCGCGCTCGGTGGCGGCAGGCAGCAGGATCTCGAATACTGCCCCTTCTCCCGGCCGGCTGGACGCGCTGACGTGGCCCCGGTGGTTTTGAACAATGCCGTATACGGCGGCAAGACCCAGGCCACGCCCCTGAAACCGCGTCGTGAAAAACGGCTCAAAGATGCGCGCGCGCACCTCGTCGGTCATGCCATGGCCCGTGTCCTGGACGCGAAGCCGCACATACCGCCCGGGCTGCAGATCAGCACCCGGCAATGGCTGCTCCAGCAGGCAATTCTCGGTGATAACGCGAATCTCGCCGCCGTCCGGCATGGCCTCCACCGCGTTCAGGGATAGATTCAGGATCACCTGGCTGATTTGCGCCGGGTCGGCCGTCATATGCCAGAGATCGCGCGCCAGCGCGCGCGCCATGTGGACATTCTTGGGGAACGTGTGTTCTTCCAGCCGCAGCACGTCTTCGATGATCTGGTTCAGGTTGACCAGGGTCGGTGCGTACTTGCCGCCCTGTGCGAACGCGAGCATCTGATGCGCCAGATTGCCCGCCTGCACCGCCGCCTTGGCAATGGCGCGCAGCATCCGCCGGGAATCGGTGTCCCGCGCAAATTTCATCTCCAGCAATTCCGCGTTCCCCAGCACCGCCGCCATCAAGTTGTTGAAATCGTGTGCGATGCCCCCCGCCAGGGTCGCTGTGGCCTCCATACGCGAGGACGCATGCATCGCCTGCTCCGCCTGTTTGAGCCACGAAATGTCGCGTATGGTGCCGATACGTGAAATCGGCCGTCCCGCCTCATCCTTGATGTTACTCGCAATCTCACTGAACCAGCCGTATTCGCCGTTGCTCCGGCGCATCCGGTATTCACATATCTGATGCTGCGGCGAAGCCGCGCCTGCGGCCAGTTGATCAAAATACATGCGGCGTTTCGCCTGGTCTTCCTTGGGGATAAGCGTTGCCAAGCCTTCCGCGCCCAGCGCCACCACCTCCTCCGGGGACAGGCCCACCAGCGCGCGGGTGGATGGGCTGAGAAACTCGTAATCGCCGGTGGACAGGTCCACCTTGTACACAATATCGCGGGAATGCTCCAGGATTTCGCGGAAACGCCGCTCGCTGGTTTCCAGCGCCGCCTGGGCGTTCTGCCCCGCCGTCACGTCACGTCCGATGCCGACCAGCCCTACAACCGCCCCCGATGCGTCGCGCAATGGCGCCTTGCTGCTCAACTCCCAGAAATTCCTGCCGTCCTCCGCCGTCACGTGGTTCAGCACATTGTGCTTGCTTTCCCCGCGCCGCATCAATTCCAAATCTTCGTCGTGGTACTCCAGACCCGCCTCGGACGGAAAGAAATCCATCGCCGTTTTGCCCAGAACATTGGCCAGCGATGACGCGCCCAGCGCGCGCAGTTTGGCGGCATTGACGTTGAGGTATCGTCCTTCCCTGTCCTTGACATACACCGGGTCAGGCAGGTTGTCCATCAGGGCGCGCAGTTGCCGGCGGTCTTCGTCCAGTTCGGCGGCGATGCGCTTCTGCTCGGTCAAGTCCGTGATCACCGCGAACGCGCCGCGAAAATGCCCCGATTCATCCCGGAAAGGGGTGGGGGCCATCAGCGTGTGGACCAGCGCCCCGCTTTTCGCGTGCCAGACCAGTTCAAACCGATCTATGCTCCCGACTCGCCACTGGACCGATTTTTCTTCATATTGCGGGTGCCATTCCGGTGACAGAAAGACCGTCGGGCTGTGCCCCAGCATTTCCTCTGGGGTATAGCCCAAAGTTGCGTAAAGGGCCTGGTTCGCGTAAATGATCAGACCCCGCTCATCCAGAATGAGCAACCCCTCGGCCATAGACTCCACCAACATCTGATAAAACTGCGCATCCTTCCGGTGCATCGCCGCGCCCTTGCGGATGCTGTTGCGAAGGCGCGCAACTTCCGTGCGCAGAATCTCGTTTTCCGCCTGCAATGCGGCCATCTGTTGCTTGTCTGCGGAATCCATCGCCTGTCCATGCCCTTATGGAATCACCGTCCTTCCCGCGCATCTCCACCGACGACACGTTCTGCGGTCAGCCATTCCACATTATTGATATGATACCACAAAAAAACCGCTCCGTTTCCGGAGCGGTTTCGGGATATTCTCTTGCGAGTCCCCCACCTCCTTCGGCGGCGATTCGCAGAAGAAAGGTACTTCGTACCAGTTCCACGCCAAGGCAT
>CAZLII010000512.1:0-3860 GCA_964559065.1 uncultured Nitrospirales bacterium
AACCCTCCCGCAGTCACCAGTCCTGCATTTTACTCTTGATGACGGCTCCTGGTTTCGCTGTTGAGCAGCGGGCAGGCCCCGGACATCATCAACGTCAACGTCGAGGATGTCTGGATTGACGTGCAGAAGAACTGGTATGTGCCCTTGGACCCCTTCCTGGAAGCGCCCAACGAGTTCATCCGCGAGCGGGGCGACCCCGATGCGCCGGGGTATGACCAGTGGTGGGACATGTTCAAGTATCAGGCGATCAGCCGGGGCAAGGCCGCGCCCGACGGCAAGAATTATTGCCTGAGTTACGACATGGTCGAGACGGGGGTTTTTTACAACAAGACCATTTTCCGCGAGGTGGGGGTCGAAGTGCCCGAAAACTGGGATGAGTTCATGGTGATGCTGCGGAAACTCAAGGACGCCGGGCACACCCCGTTGCTGATGCACTCGGATTTGTTCAACGATTGGTGCACCGACCTGTTTTTTGATCAACTCTACTACGCCATTCTTCCGGGCATTGATTTGTACCAGGACCCATCGCGCGAGCCGTATCTCCAAGGCTACCTCGACGACTTTGAGATTTCCTTCCTGTTTCGCAAGGGATTCTTCACGAAAGACGATCCCCGCTACATGGAGGTGTGGCGCATTATGAAAGAATTGCGCCAATACACCAACCAGAATATCGCCACCGTGGACCTGACCCGCGAATTCGTCACGCGCAAGGCGGCGATGGTCTGGAATTCCAGCCCGTTCCTCTACCGGCTCAAAGCCGACCGCCATCTCGGCTTCGACTGGGGCGTGTTCTACCTGCCGCAGTTCACGAAAAACACCAGCCCTTATGCGTCGGAGACGCCGATGTGTGTAATAGGCGGCGCGGCAGTGCAGTTTGAAGTCACCAACAGCGCGGTGAGCGACACGCCGCCGGAGATGCCCTTCGAGGAGCGCATGGCGACTTCCGAGCGCCTCAAGCGCGTGATGCAGTTTCTCCAGTTCCTGTGCGTGCCGGAACAATATGTGCGCATCGTCAATGAGTACGAGTGCTTTCTGCCGAATGTCGTGGGCGTGCCGGTCGCCCCTGCGCTGAAGCCTTTCGAGGAAATCCTGGAACGGCGCTATACCACCACGAAGTGGGTCTTCACATTCGACCTGAAATTCGCGGAAATTCAGCGGCGGCTCATCGAGTTGTACCTCAACGACGGCATCAGCCTCGATGGATTCATGGACTGGCAGACCAGCAACATCGCTTACGGCGCGGACAACCTGTTTTTCCGCAGGAGATTTGACGTGGACGAATTGCAGCGGGCGTGGGAGGAGAAAGCGCCCATCCGCGCGGGCATGGAGGGGCTGCCGCATGCGGACTAAGACGGGAGGCTACCTGAGCGAACGCGCGCGCTTTACGCTGAGTTGCTATGCGCTGCTGCTGCCGAGCGTGCTGCTGCTGTCGGTCTTTGTCTATGTGCCGGTGCTGTGGGCGTTTTCAAAGTCGTTATATCAGTTCGAGGTGGGCGGCGAGTCGGAATTCATCGGGCTGCGCAACTTCGGGGAAATCCTCGGGCGCGATCCCATCGTCTGGCCGTCGCTGCTGAATATGGCGATCTTCACGATCATCGCCGTGTGCATCCGGCTGTCCATTCCCGTCGTGGTGGCGAAGTTGATCTATTCGCTGCCCACGGAGCGCGGGCGCTATGTCTTCCGGCTCGCGTTCCTGACGCCGATCGTGGTGCCGGGTGTTGCGGTGCAGTTGATCTGGGGCGGGCTGATCTACGCGGACCAGGGCCTGCTGAATGAACTGCTCCAGCGCATCGGGCTGTCGCAATTGGCGCACGGCTGGCTGAGCGACCCGCGCACCGCCCTGATCGCCTGCGCGATGGTCGGATTCCCCTTCGTGGGCGGTTTCGAAGTGCTGATCTACTACGCGGGTCTCGCCAACATCCCCCAGAGCGTCAACGAGGCGGCGCTGCTGGAGGGCTGCACCGGCGTGCGCAAGTTTTTCATGATTGACATCCCGATGATCATGAGCCAGTTGAAACTCATTCTGATCCTGACCATTATCGGCGGGGTGCAGGGCTTTGAAGCGCTGTTCATCCTCACCCGGGGCGGCCCCGGATTCCGCACGATGGTGCCCGGCCTGTGGATGTACTTCAACGCCTTCAGTTTTCAGCGCATGGGCTACGCCTGCGCCATCGGCGTGTGCCTGTTCCTGATCATCTTCACGCTGACGCTGCTCAACATCCGCTACTTCAAGTCCACCGAGGAACTGGAGGGCGTGCGATGAAACTCAAGACGCTTCTCCTGTATGCCGTGCTGCTCATGTTCCTCGCGCTGACGATGGGGCCTTTCGCGTTCGTGATCAACAGCAGTTTCCGAGACAATATCGAGTTGTATCACGGCTACTTCGGCGTGCCGCGCGCCTTTCGCGGGATGGGCGGGGCCGTGATGCAACTCGCGCGGGGCGATGCGCGGACCATGACAGTCGAGAATTCCGAGGGCGCGGCGCGCGCCGTACCGCCGCGCGAAGCGCTGGGACACCATGCGCGGCTGGCCGTGCTCAGTTACACCCGCGCGTGGGCGGTGATCCGCCCCTACATGGTCAATTCGCTGGTCGTGAGCCTGAGCACGGCGGCGGGCGTGCTGCTTCTGGCCACGATGTCCGCGTTTGTGCTCTCGCGCTATCGCTTTTTCGGGTCGCGCCTGCTTTTCCTGTTCATCATCAGCACCATGATGTTCCCCGGCGTGCTGACGCTGGTGCCGAGTTTCCTGCTCGTGAAGCAACTCGGCCTGCTCAACAGTTACTGGGCGATGGTGTTGCCCTATATGGCGGGGGGGCAGGTCTTCGCCATCTTCGTGCTGAAAAGTTTCTTCGACGGGCTGCCCGAAGACCTTTTTGAGGCGGCCCGCATTGACGGCGCGGGCCACCTGCAATCTTACCGGCACATCGTGCTGCCGCTCTCCAAGCCCGTGATCAGCGTCGTGCTCGTCATGAACATCCTCGGCACCTGGAACAATTTTCTGTGGCCGTTCATCGTGAACACCGAGGGCAAGCACCACGTCGTCGCGTCGGGCTTGTATGTGCTGGCAACCTCCGCTTACGCCTCCAACATGAGTACCCTCTTCGCCGCCTACGTGCTCTCCAGCATCCCCCTGCTTGTTCTTTTCATCTATGCCACCCGCCCCTTCATCCAGGGCGTCACCTCCGGCGCGTTCAAGGCGTAGGCGCCTTCGGGCGAATCATCGGCGAGGTTTATAGAAACCCAAGCGCATGGGTGCCCCCATCGCTTACATCAATATGGCTTTGCCAGCGATTCCGAAAACGAAAGATGGAGTCTGTCTTTTTCTTGTTTTCTGTCACGCTTTGGATTGCGGGATGATGGGATAATATGGCATTTGGAAAAATTGCAGCATTTCTAAATCATTTAATTACAGTAGTTTATAAAACCAATTGATTGCGCGTTGAAATTCGTGAAAGGGGCTTGCAATTCCAGAAAAATTGTGTTATGCTTGATTCGTTCCTTTGATTCACGATTTTATGTACCGTTCGGTATATCATCGCAAAAAGAACGATTCCGGGTGCACCGCGCAATCAGACGTATTCGTTCTGGAATTCACAATCCGGAGCGACCGAGAACGCAAAAAACGCCCGGTGAGGAAAAGCGGATGGTTTCGGAGAAGACAGTGGAACGACTGAGCCTGTACCGGCGCGTATTGCTTCAGTTGCGCGCGGAGGGCCGGGAGTCCATTTTGTCGCACGAATTGGCGGCGTTGGTGCATGGGAAGGCGGCGCAGGTGCGTCGGGATTTCATGGAGTTGGGGTATTCGGGGGTGCCGAACAGCGGCTACAACGTGCGGCGATTGATTGAGAGCATCAGCGATTT
>CAZLII010000513.1:0-3860 GCA_964559065.1 uncultured Nitrospirales bacterium
GCCACCTGGAGTCCGAACTCAAAGTCGAGACGGCGGCGATCATCCCCATAGATGATCTGGCCCGGCTCGTGGACGAAATGCCCGCGGACGACCGGGTGGACCTGCTGAAATTGCTTCCTGAGGACCTGCGCGACGCGGTGCTCCCGCGTCTGTCGCAGACCGAGCGCGAAGACATCCGCAAACTCTCCGCCTACGAGGAAAAAACCGCTGGCGCAATCATGACGTCGGACCATGCCACGCTGCGTGAGGAATGGACGGCGGCGCAGGCGATTGACGCGCTGCGGCGCGACGCCCCGAATAAAGAAACGATTTACTATGCCTATGTGGTGGACGTCGCCGGGAGACTGCTGGGATTCGTCTCGCTGCGCAACCTGATTCTGGCCAATCCGGACGCTTTGATCCGCGACATTATGAAAACCAATGTGCTCTTTGTCCGCACCGACGAGGATCAGGAGGAAGCGCTGCACGTCATGCAGAAATACGACCTGATCGCCCTGCCCGTGGTCAATGGTGACAACCGTCTGGTCGGGATCATCACGGTGGACGACATCATGGACGTCGGCGAGGAGGAGGCCACCACGGACTTCCACCGCATGGCGACAGTCGGCGCGGTGGAGACCGGCATGAAGGAAGCGGGACTCTGGGCGCTTTACCGGGCGCGCACGCCGTGGCTGATGATCCTGGTTTTCGTGAACATCTTTTCCGGCGCGGGCATCGCCTATTTTGAGCACACCATCGAGACGGTGGTCGCGCTGGTCTTTTTCCTGCCGCTGCTCATTGATTCCGCGGGCAATGCCGGCGCGCAGGCCGCCACGCTCATCGTGCGCGCCATGGCTACCGGCGATGTCGCCATGCGCGACTGGTTTCGTCTGCTGGTGAGGGACATCGTCATCTGCCTGTTCATCGGCCTGACGATGGCGCTTGCCGTCTCCTCCGTCGCCGCCGTGCGCGCGCCCGAAGTCATGGTTCCCGTAGCCCTGTCCATGCTGTGCATCGTCATGTTCGGCTCACTCGTCGGCACGATGCTGCCCTTCCTGCTGACCCGGTTGAAATTGGACCCGGCGACCGCCAGCGGCCCGCTCGTCACCTCGCTCGCGGACATCGGCGGCGTGATTATCTATTTCAGCATCGCAACCTGGTATCTGGGCCTGGGTATGGTTTGACGGTGCCGGATCAATCGGACAAACGCGAAAAGGGATATACGGCGTCGTCACACGGTTGCACAGCAGCGCTTATCGTGCTTCGCTTGTCACACCCTACGGACGGCAGTGGGCGTCGAGGAGTGAGATGATCTGCCCGGCGTAGGCGCGGATGAGGATTTGGTTGCCGGCTTGGTTGAGGTGGCAGTGGTCGCTGAACAGGGTTTCGCCAGGAATTCCGTGGGGTTCGGTGACGATGACGGCGGCTTCCACATCAGCGATTGGGATGCGATAGCGCTCGGCCAATGTACGGATGATCCCGTTTTCCGTGTCGGACGCCTGGTGGCGGCCATGATCGCGGAGCAGTTGCCGGGCAAGCGCCATCCCCTCTGCATGGCATCCCTGTGCATACAGCGCCTTCACCTGCTCTCGCATTGCTTCCGTAGCCAGCCCGGGCTTCCACAGATTGGACGCCATCGTGCCGATGATGACTGGCACGCCGTGATCGCGGCAAAGCGAAAGGATGATGGAGAGGTTGCGTTCATATTGCCGCATGCGGTCGGCCACTTCTTCGGGCGTATAGACATGCCGCGCGCCGGACATATAGTCCGCTTCCGGGTTTTCCAGAATGCGGCGATTGCGGTCGCGCTGTGCGGCGGCAATCCGCCACAACGCCGCGCGGTCGCGCGCGAAGCGATACAGCGCGAAACGGCCCAAGACCCGCTGCAACGGCAGGTAGGCGATCCGCGCCGCCTGAAACTGCTCCAACTCCTCGAATTCGTTGTGTCCGGAGTAAATCAGGATGAGGTCCGGTTCATAGTGCATCACCTCCGCTGCGATGGCGACAAGCCGGTGCGACCCGTAGGCCAGCCCGCCGCAGTTGATGATTTCCACGCGGCATGCGCCGGGATAGCGCAGCGTCAATTCCCACGCCAGCAGGGTAAGTTCAAGATCAATGTAGTTTACCGACGAACCGCCCAGCATGAAGATGCGGAAATGACGGTCCGGCTTCGGCATGAGAAAACGCTGTTCCTTGAACGAGGCTGCCTTGTCGGGATTCGTGATCAACACGCCCGGCTCTTCGGGCGAGGGGACAAAGAGGCGACTGTCCGGATTGAAACCCAGGCCGGGGTCCGCAGGGAGCGGCGGCCGCCCGCGCTCCGCCAGGCGCACCGCGCCTTCCAGCGCCGCCAGCAGCAGCGCCAGGGGCAGCAGCGAAAACAGGACGGTCTTGCCCCATCCGATGCGCCGCGCCAGCGCATCCGCGGCGGCGCGCGCCTCCTCATGCGTCGGGGTCGGCATCCTTTTCGGGTACTCCCTCGGCGTAGCGCGTGGAATCCCAATCGCAGTCGCGGCAGACCCACGCGCGCTTGCGCGCCACAAGCAGCGGCAGCCCCAGAAGCAGGATAATCGCCAACATGCGGATGATGGGCGAGATAGTGATTTCTTCCACGTTGTCCGATCCGCAATTGGGGCAGCGCAGCAGATTGCCGCGTGCATCGAAGAGCGGCGCGGCGATATCGGCTGTGTCCTGCGCGGCAAAATCAAGCGGCGCTTCCGGCGGATGCTCCAGCAATGCCCGGGCGCGCGCTGCGTCCTCCGCCCGCACCTGCACCTGGCAGCCGCGCGACAGCAGGCCGTAACGCCCTGTAAAGGCGCGCAGTTCCATGCCCGTGTCCCGCGCCGGAATGCCGTTGCGCTCCAGGTAATCCTTCAAAAACGCCGATTCAAACGGGTTTGTGCAACGCTTTACTGTAACCAATCCGGACTTTATCACCTGGCCCCCTTCGCCGCGTCATGGCCGGCGCGCTGAACCAGCGCCACCGCCTTCCGCCGGAAACAGGCGTAGAGTCCCGCATCCGTTGTCTCGCGCAGCAGTTCCGCCACCGCTTCCGGGTCCTGCACAATTTCCGCGATGTCCCCCAACACCCGATTGTGTTCCTCGAAACGCTCCTCCTCCGGCGCAATTACAAACACGAACAGTCGCGTCTTGCGCCCGTCGAGCGATTTGAACGCCACGCCGTCGGGAACCGTGAGCAGCCCCGCAACAAAGGTGTCGAAGCCCGGCAGGCGGCAGTGCGGCAACGCAATGCCCCGCGTAAATCCTGTCGAGCCTAATGCCTCGCGCGCGGTCAGCGCGGCATCAATCGCCGCCTCGTCGAAATCGCGCAACGCGGGGTGCCGCTTCGCGAGGCGCGCGATTTCCGCCAACGTTGCCGCCTTGTCCGCTATATTCCGGCCCGCGCATACGCACTCCGCCTCCAACGCGTTCAGCAAATCCATGACATCCACTCCCAAACTGCATACTTCGGAGGAGGCATTCTACGTCCGCGGCGGCGCAAAAATCACGCCGAAGAGGAATGGCGGTGTTTTACTGCGCCGGCGCGGGGGCGGCTTGCCGCGCGGGCGTCCAGGCAAGCCTTGACCCACAAAAGCGGTGGCAAGCCACCGAAGTCCAAAGAACTGCAATATCGTTCTTACGAAAAAATGCCGTCAGGGTTGGGCAAAGACTCCTAATGGCAGGTCAACTGCCAAAAATCTGCTGGAGTAGACCCATAACTTCTGGAAAGAACGAATCAGGCTTCCTGTGCGAGGCGTTGGGCCTTGATCTTCATGAGGCGGCTGGTGGTGGAGCGTTCCCTCTCGTCGAGGTTGCTCTTGATGTACTTGATGGTTTCATCCATGCGGGGGATGATGGTGTTCTCGAGCGCGTTGACGCGG
>CAZLII010000514.1:0-3849 GCA_964559065.1 uncultured Nitrospirales bacterium
TGGCCCCTGCAAGATATGGACGGATGCAGCGGATTTTGAGGAGGGTTACAGTTTTAATCTTGAGCCAGTCCAAGAAGGCGATGATTTCTGCCTGCAACTGTCGGATGAGACCCGCGCATGGCCGTTTATCGTCATTGCGAATTCCGGCCGTGACACGGTTGCACGGGCCGATGTGAACACCGGCGATGTAGTCGGGGAATACCTGACCCGTCCCAACGGGATGGCAGGCAACCCGTCGCGCACCACCATGGATGCCTTCGGAAACTCCTGGGTGGGCAACCGCAATGAAGCGTCCAATTCGTTGGGTTCCGTGACCCGTATCGGACTGGTGGTAGGCGGTACGCGCGTCAATGCCCTGGGCAACCCGGACCCGAACGGGGACTACATCTCCAATCCTTCCTATTGCACCTGTGAAGACCGGGATTTTGACGGGCTTATCAAGACTTCGCGCGGGTATCCCTGGGTAAACGGCGTGAGCGATTGGGCGCCCAGCACATTGCCCTGGCCGAACACAGGCAACGCGGACAGCAACGGCGGGGTATCCACCGCAGAAGATGAATGCATTACCGCCTACGTCCGCGTGGCGGGCACCAATGTGCGTTTCGTTGCGGTGGACCCCTTTGGCGATGTCTGGACGGGGGGCCTTACCAACCGCTTGTTCCAGAAGATTGACGGGAGCACGGCGGCCGTCGTGCCAAGTTCAGTTTTCAATAGCATATGCGGCGGCTACGGCGGGCTTGTAGACGGAAACAATGTAATATGGTCTGCGTACTGGTCTGGTTATGGTCCGGGTTTCATGCGCTATGACGTTAATTTTCCGTCATCGCCGCTGACCTGCATCAACAATGTGCTGAACTACGGCGTCGGCATTGATCCGGATACGTGCCATATCTGGACGACATCCGCCTATTACGACAATAACGTTCGCGAAGTGGATCCGGCAGGGAACCTGCTGAATACTTACGACCACATCGGCAGCGGTCCGCCGACTCCTCCCATTGATTTGACCCGCGGCATTGCCATCAGCAACGGCAATGTGTGGGTGGCGCATAGTAACTCGAGCACGGTGGGTCGCCTGACAACGAGCGGGGTGCACTTGGGCAATGTGCCGGTAGGCGCATTGCCCACGGGCGTGGCGGTGGACACCAATGGAAAGGTCTGGTCCACCAATCTTGCCAGCAACAATGCTTCGCGCATTGACCCCACAAGCATTCCCGGAACGGTTGATCTTACGGTTGATCTCGGATCGGGCGCAAGCCCTTACAACTACAGTGATATGACCGGATCGGTGCTGCTGCAGGCGGTCGCGCCCCAGGGAAGTTGGACCACCGTCTATGACAGCGGCATCCTGGGCTATGGTTGGAGCACCATCTCCTGGGTGGCCTATCAGGACCCCGGCACAACGATTACCGTCCAGGTGCGCGCCAGCGATTCGCCAAATCCTTCCGGGCCGTGGACTGTCATATCCAACAACATTCCCTTCACGGGGGTAACCGGACGATATATCCAGATTCAGGTGATCCTCACGCGTCCGCCCTATTGTTCCGGGCGCGCCCAGGTCAAACTCTGCGAACTCGTCTTGTGCAAGCGCCTGGGCTGCATGGAACTCCAAGTCTTGGAGAAAGAATGCGACCCGGCGACCGGTGACATCGCAACCGAGTTCCAGGTGACCAACATGTCCGCCTCCGATGCGAACATGATCCTCATTACCCCGCAAACGCCGAATGTCACGGTCACGCCCAACGTCATCAATACCTTCCTCCCAATCGGCGCGACGCAGAACTTCAACGTGGTTGTGAGCGGGGCCGTTCCCGGACAACTTAGTTGTTTCACTGTCACGCTGATTGAAATCAACAAAGGCCCATGCTGCTCGCAGACAATCTGCCTGCGTTTCGATTGCTTCGGTTGTCTGGAGTTCCTTAACGAGAGGATCGTGTGCGACCCCGACAATCCCGGTGCGTTTATCTACACGTTCCAGGTGAAAAACAGGACCCCGTTGACCCTCAATCATCTATATTTCTATCCGCCTGCCGGTGTCAGCATGCCGTCCTACGTGGCGTTCACACCGCCTCTGGGACCCTCAGTGACCTCCAATCCCATCTCTTTAGCCATAAGCACCAGCCTTCCTCCGGGGTCCCTGCTGTGCTTCAGTTACAGCGCCCATGACCAGTATCTCGATCATTGCTGTGAAAGGAGACACTGCATCAAAGTGCCCAACTGCTCCGGAGAGGGCGAAGGTGAAGGTGAAGGCGAACCGTGCATAAGCGATGCGGATTGCGATGACGGCGATCCCTGCACGGAGGACTTCTGTGGCCCGGCATCCGGCCAGTGTGTTCATATCGCCATCCCCGGGTGTGAAGGCGAAGGCGAGGGTGAAGGCGAACCGTGCATAAGCGATGCGGATTGCGATGACGGCGATCCCTGCACGGAGGACTTCTGTGGCCCGGCATCCGGCCAGTGTGTTCATATCGCCATCCCCGGGTGTGAAGGCGAAGGCGAGGGTGAAGGCGAACCGTGCATAAGCGATGCGGATTGCGATGACGGCGATCCCTGCACGGAAGACTTCTGTGATCCCCTTACCAGGACATGTATCCATATCCCAATTCCGGGCTGTGAAGGCGAAGGAGAGGGAGAAGGAGAAGGCGATGGGGAAGGCCAGCCATGCGACGTCGTCATCATTTGTCCTCCCCAACCGCTGTTGCGGGGCGCTTCTGCGCAAATCTGTGTTTCCGGAAACTACGATTGCGTAGGGCTGAACGTAGTGTTTTACTGGTTCCGGAATAATGCCCTTGTCGCCACGACAACGGGTTCCTGTCTCAACATTCCCGTTGTGTCGTGCAGCGATACCGGCGTTTACACCGTCCAGATTGTCGGTACAAGTGGAAACTTCACGACCGCACCGTGCAAAATCAAGGTGAAACCCTGCCCGCACGTCGGCGATCTGAACGACGATGGTGTAATCAGCCTGGGCGAACTGCTGCGCGTCATCCAGTTCTTCAATTCCAATGGCATACAATGCGATCCGGAAAGTGAAGATGGATTTTCCCCCGGACAGGGTGACACGGATTGCGTGCCGCACTCGAGCGACTACAATCCGCAGGATTGGCGCATCGCCCTGAACGAACTGCTGCGCTTCATACAGTTCTTCAATGCGGGCGGCTGTTATCCATGCCCCGAAGAAGAAACGGAGGATGGCTTCTGCATCGGTCCGCCGCCGGGCAGGTAGGATTCAGCGCCAACACCCCTCCGGGGACGTTCCTTCGCGGGACGTCCCCGGAGTTGTTATTGGCGGGTGCGTCCCGGCGTTGTGTTCAGCGTCCCGGCCTTTCTCTTGTGACATAGTAGTCGGCTTGCAGCACAATGGATGCGCCGGGCGCCAAGGGGGTGTTCGGTGGCAATAGTTCGAGGTTGACCTGTTGCGCATCCCGCGACGCATTGAAAAACCAGAGCAGTCCTTCGACGTTTTCGGGCTGGAATTCACAAACCACCGTCATGTTCTTGGGTTCGATGTGGAATGCCAGTGCCGAAAAGCCCTTGGCGGGGAGGTATTCGCCGTGCGCCATGCGGGGCAGGAATCCGGGGTCCGCATTCAGGCGTCGCCATTCGCCGCGCCTGCAACCCCATATCTCCGGGAAGTGGCCGCCCTGGTCATAAAATTCCGGATGGGATTTGATGGATGCATCCAGCGGCGATTGGGTGGGGTTGTGCAGTTCCAGGACCACATGCAGCCGGTCGGCGTCCGGCTCCAGCGTCATGGTGCGCTGGACGGTCAGCCCGCTGTCCAGGGTCGCGCGGATGTGCAGGCGATGGGGCGGCGCCTCAACCACATCGTAACGCCGCGCAGCGGCC
>CAZLII010000515.1:0-3847 GCA_964559065.1 uncultured Nitrospirales bacterium
GCCGGTGTCGGTCACAATCAACCGCGCGGTGTACAGTCCAGGCGTCGTATATTGATGGTCCGCCTGTGGGCCTATCGCGTCACTCACGCCATCATCCTCAAAATCCCAGGCGTATTCGACAATCGGCCCTTCGATGTCATAGGAAGCACTGCCGTCGAAGTGCACATCCAGCGGCGCCTGCCCTGAAGTCGGGTTCGCGTCAATGATGGCGACCGGCGGATTTGCATTGCACACGGGGCATGCCTCGGTCAGGAGTTTGAGATTCTGGTTCATGCTCGACGAGACGCCGCCGGGCACAAACGAATTCGTGCCGCGAAATGCCATCACCAGGTCCAGGCTGGGAATGACAACCACCGTTTCCTGGCCGGTATGTCCAATCGCGGCAAACGTGTCTGCCGGGGCGTCAGGCCAAGTGAGTGCCGAGGGATTCGCGACCCCGAAATCGTTGAACCACCAGTTGAAGCCGTAAATACCCTGGCCGAAGAAGTCCTGGTCCGAACCTCCACCATAGGTGCCCACGCCGAGATAATCGGTGCCGCTTGAAGATGTCCGCGGAAGCGAGATGGGTACATGCGGCTGCATGTATTCGTTGAAAAAGTTTTCTGCCAGCAATTGCGTACCGTTCCAATGACCCCGGTTGCACCACAACCAGCCGATGCGCGCAAAATCGCGCGGGCTTGTGGAAAGCCCGTAGCCGCCGCGCGAGGAGAAGATGGACCCGTCCTGGAACTGGATGAACCCCAGGCGGTTGCTGTTCCTCGCCGCGGTGTCTGCGGTCGCACCATAGACCCGGTCAAACAAAGTCTTGACGTAGAGATTGATAGCGTAATCGTTATAGGCCCACCGTGCGCCGGGCGCTTCGCCGCGAGCGTAACCGCTGGTCATGTTTGCAAGATGATAGAACTCCATGGGTTCATCTTTGGAGATAAGGCTCCATCCCCAGTTCGCGATGCGGTTATGCACGCTGTCCAGCAGCCCTTCCTTCACGGCAAAGAACAGCATCGTACTGACAACGGGCTTGGCCGCCGAGGCCCAGTCCGCTTTGGATGACTGCTCGCCCCAGGTCTTGACCATGTATCCCTGACGCACAATGCAGCCGACCCCGCCGATATTCGCCGCAATCTGGTTGAGTTTCGCGCCATCCAGTCCCAGTTCAGCCGGCGTCATGAACTCCCACGTCGCTCCAGGGAAGGTCTTTGCGCACGTCGCCACCCCCTGCACCTGCCAGGCCTCCGTATCCGCGCCTCCGGGGTTCATGGCCTGTACCGTAACCGTGTAGGTCTGCCCTGCATCCGCTGCGTCAGGCGTCCAACCCTGCACAAGACCGCTGCTGTTCACAAAAAGCCCTTCAGGGCCTTCGAGCAGGGACCAGGTGATCCCAACCCCTTGCAGGAGCACAAGTTGCTTGCGATATTCCGCCCCCACGTAGGCGCGGTCAGGATCAGGGGTCACTTCCTGAATGATTGGCGGCGGCACGGCTTCCACGGTCACCTGCCAGGATTCCGTGTCCTCTCCGAAGGCATTGCTTGCCTGAACCTCAATGATGAAACTGTCGCCAATGTCATCGGTGGACGGCGTCCACCCGCTCACTCGGCCCGTGCCGGACACCACCAGCCCCGGCGGTCCCTGTAACACAAACCAACTCACCGGCGGCGTACCCTGCAACAGGTTCAGTTGTCGGGTGTACTCAAGATTCGCGTAGGCCTTGTCGGGATCGGGGGACACCTCCTGGATCACCGGCGGAAGATTGTCTGGCGTCCATGTCAGATATGGATATTGGGAATAACCGCCCGTGCCCTCGCGGTCCACGAAAATTGGGCCGTCGCCGCTGCCTGAAACCGGCTCGAGTTTGAATGTCACCGTCTGGCCGAGATGGGCGTTGTAGAAGTCGGTCACATCCAGGGCATACCACCGGGCGCTCGCGTCCACGTGGAAAGAGTCAACCACTGTGGTCCAGCCGCTGGTGTTGGGCGCGTTATTTCCGGTGAGCGTGGTTTCATTGAAATCGTATGCCGCGCCCTTGACCCGCACATTGTAGTTGACGTTGTTCTGTGTCCAATAGTTGTAAAGGTGCAATGTGGCCGTATCGGCGCCTGCGCTCGCGAGTGGAAATTCAATCCAGCCGAAACTGTTCGTGAGTTTCACCAGCAGTCCGGCATACGCGCCCCCGCCAAGGTTATATTCGTCGTAATTGGTGGAATCGCCGCGCGTCGTCACGTCGTCCGTGGCGAAAATCGGGGCAGGAGGGGCAACAGGCATTACTTCGACTTGCCAGGACTCCGTGTCGCTTCCGTGGTCGTTGGTCGCCTGAATCGTGATGCCATAAGTCTGGCCGATATCATCCAATCCCGGAACCCAACCGCTGACGCGTCCGCTGCCATCCACGCTCAGGCCATCAGGGCCGCTCAATACGGACCACAGGATCGGCGGCGTGCCCTGGGTGAGGGTAAGTTGCTTCACGTATTCCGCGCCCGCCGGAGCAGTATCCGGGTCTGGCGTCACTTCGGCGATGACCGGCGGCATATCGCCCACAGTGAACTCCAGGTAAGGATACTGGCTGTATCCCCCCGTGCCCTCTCGGTCCACAAAAATCGGGCCATCGCCGGAGCCTGACACGGCCTCCAACTTGAAGGTGACCGTCTGCCCCAGATGGGCGTTGTAGAAGTCGGTCACATCCAAGGCGTACCACCGGGCGGTCGCGTCCACGTGGAACGAATCAACCACTGTGGTCCAGCCACTGGTATCGGGGGCGTTGCTGCCCGTGAGGGTGGTTTCATTAAAATTGTAGACCGCACCCTTCACCCGCACGTTGTAGTTGACATTATTCTGGGTCCAGTAGTTATAAAAGTTCAATGTGGCTGAGGAAGCAGCCGTGGTGGCGAGAGGAAATTCTATCCAACTGTAACTGTTCGTGAGTTTTACCAGCAGTCCCGCATAAGCGCCTCCGCCAAGGTTGTACTCGTCGTAATTCGTGGAATCGCCACGCGTCGTCACGTCATTCGTGGGGGAAATCGGTGATATGGCCGCCGTGGTGTACTCCAGATGTGGGTATTGTGTGTATCCGCCTGTTCCCTCGCGGTCTACAAAGATCGGCCCATCGCCGGACCCGGAAACAGCCTCCAATTTGAAGGTGACTGTTTGCCCAAGATGGGCGTTGTAGAAACTGGTCACATCCAGCGTATACCACTTCGCGGTCGCGTCTACGTGGAAAGAATCTACGACCGTGGTCCATCCGCTGGTGTCCGGCGCGTTGCTCCCCGTGAGCGTGGTTTCATTGAAATTGTGGACTGCGCCCTTGACCCGCACGTTGTAGTTGACGTTGTTCTGGGTCCAGTAGTTATAGAGACGCAGCGACGCCCCGCTGACCGTGCCGCCGCCAAGTGTAAATTCGACCCAGCTATGGCTGCCGCCCGTCTTGACCAGCAACCCCGCGTACGCGCCGCCGCCAAAGTTGTACTCATCGTAGTTCGTGTTGTCATTGCGTGTCGTGACATCGTCGTTGGGGCTGATTGTCCCCGCACCGGCCGGCAACCCGAACATACACGCCGCGATCGCCACAGCCCACAGTCTTAAGAATCCACCCTGATGCATCGTTCTTGTCTCCTTTGATTTCGTCCGTTTCATTGCCAATCTTCTCGCATATTGCGAATATTTCGCCGCGCCTGGCGGCGGTTTCTCCGTCTCAGGGTGACCGCGCCGCCGGCTGCGCTCAGCGCCGCCAGGATGACCAGGCCGAAGACGCCCGCCGCCGGCACTCCCGTGCCCGCCGTCAGGGTCGCCACGGACGAGTGAATCGTCTCGTAGTTGTCGGAGATGGACACCTGGTAGGCGCCGGCATCGGCCTCCG
>CAZLII010000516.1:0-3840 GCA_964559065.1 uncultured Nitrospirales bacterium
AGCGCCCCATTGTACGCCCCGCCCCGGACCGGGGTTCCGCCATAAGCTCCAATGCGCGCCGGCTCCTCGCCTACCATCCGGTCGTCAATGTTCGAGAACAGGTCGGAAATATTGCTGATCATGGTCACATCAGGCCCCCCCATCGGCATCCCCATGCCGCCAAAGCCGCCACCCATCGGCATGCCCATGCCACCAAAGCCGCCGCCCATCGGCATACCCATGCCGCCCATCTGGCCCGCGCCATACATCCCGTACGCGCCGCTCATGCCCTGTCCGCCCATGCCCATTCCGCCGCCATAACCGCCGTATCCGCCGCCCCACGGTTGCTGTCCGTAGCCGCCGGCGGGGCGTCCATAGCCGCCATAGCCGCCGCCAAATTGCGGATTGGCCGACGCTGGACCGCCCCGCACCACGATCTTCGGCAGGGTATCGGGATAGGCGTTGTTTAACTCATACACCCGCGTTTCCAAGTCCTCGAAAGTCTCTTGGCGCAGTTTTTCCGGAGACGTGATGAAGATGAAATTGCCCTCGACACGGTAATCCAGATTCAGCCCCCGGAGAATCGCCCGGAGCGCATCTCCCATCGCAATATCATTCAACTGGATATACGGCAGATAGCCGTCGCTCACAAAAGCGCCCCGGGCTTGAGCGGCTTGTTCCGCGCTCGCGTTGCCTCGGATGCGCAGGGGACGCGGCCCCACGCCATGTGAGGGGTTGTTCGGGACCGCAGGATTGGCCATTGGCTGCGGCAAAGCGGGGGAAGGATTGTTCGGTGCGTAAACCGGGGATGGCCGGTCTTGGACCTCGCCGGTCTTTCGCGCTGCACGCCACTGCGCCAGGAGCGCATCCCGATGCGCCGCATTTTCGCTGATTCGCACCTCCTTCGGCCCCACCGCGTCTTTCGATACCGCAAGAAGGTCTCCGCTGTCGGGAAAATGCACATAATACATATTACCGCCTTCACGGATGTACACATCCCCGTGCGTCACGCCGTCAAACGTAATGCTGTCGGCAAAAGCGCCAATACCGGCCACGGCGCAACCCGCTATCAACAGCAAGAGCATCCTGTTCATGTCCGCACCTCGCTTTTTCTTGCACGGTGTTTTTCGTAGAAACACAGCATCGGACACACTTCTTTCCTCTTCTCCATCTATTTTAACGCACTGCATCCTGCCAAGGTTGGCGACGCATCCCGGCATCTGCATGGTGCTCCGCAAAATACTTCAGCATCGCATCGAGATACTCCGACACCGGCGGACATGAAATGCCATGCTTGCCCAATAGTCGCGTGGCGTTGTTTGTGTCGTATTCCACAGGTAAATAACTGTATTTGAATGAATCGTAAGTCGCCCCGACGATTTTTTCAAAGTAAGGTATCCTGAACATCAGGCCAACCATGCCTGATGGCAGGCGCAAGAGGGGTTTGAATTTTCCCCATTTTTCGCATACTGCATCAATAAACTCCCGGTAACCCATCGGATTGGGATCGCCCAAGCAGAAGGTCCCGCCAACAGAAGCAGGGTCTTCCGCCAGCGCATAGAACCCATCCGCCACGAAATCCACCGGCGCAATGTGGCACTTGGTGGGACCAGTGTCGTTGACAACCAGGTGCATATTGCGCCAAATCATCTGAAGAGCAAAGTAGGGACCATCAATTTTTTCAAACTCCCCGGTTTTTGAGTCGCCCACCACGATGGTGGGACGCAGGATCAGCGTGGGGATTTTGTCGCGGCGCTCGCGCACAAGTTTCTCGGCAAGAAACTTGGTCTCATCGTAATGGTTCTTGAATCCCTGGCCGAGATCAAGGTCTTCCTCCCTGAAAAGCCCGCGATAGGTGCCGGAAACGGCGACGGTGCTCATGTAAGCAAAGCGTTCCAGGTTCGGCGCGTTCTCCACGAAGTCCAATACATTCCGGGTGCCCTCCACGTTCACCCGCATGGCGATGTCGCGGGGGGTGGAGAGGTCGTAGATGGCGGCCAGATGAATCGCGCGGGTCATGCGCGCCTGGATTTCCTTGGCAATGGCCTCATCCAAGCCTAGATTGGGCTGGGTGATGTCGCCGTCCAGGAGCCGGATGCGTTCCCGCCGGGCGGCATCGGTGACATTTTCATCCAGCCATTCCTGCAAGCGGGCCAAAAACATGCCGCGCTCCAAAAGCACCAACTCGCAATCCGGCTCGGCGATATAGTGTTTAAGGATGTGCCTGCCGATGAAGCCGCCGGCGCCGGTGAAGAAGACCACTTTCCCACTCATCATGTATTCTCCTGTTATGCCATCGGCTTTTTTGCAGTCCCCGAAACGTTGTCAAATCCAATTCCTCACACTTTTCTTCGACTGCATTCACGATAACAGGAAGGCAGCGCTTGGTCAAGTGGAATTACGGTCCATGGAATCAGTCAGAAAGACCATTCCAGCCGGTAACAACCTTGATGGCGCCGGGGATCACCTGGACGGTGGAAGGCAGGATGCCGGGCATTTCGCCGTCGGTGTTGATTTTGACGATGTCCGGGGATTCCACGAAAACCTCTTTGCCCCTGAAATACTGGACGATTTCCGGGAAATCATTCAGACGGCCGCGATAGAGCCGATGCAGGTTGAAGAGGGCGAAGCGCAAACTTACCGGACTGACGATGTAGATGTCGAAAAGGCCGTTGTCCAGCCGCGCGTTCGGAGCCACATGCATCCCGCCGCCGTCATATTGCCCTTTGGCAATGATGAGTTCCTTCACTGTTTGCTCGATTTCGATGTCGTCAATCCGTATTTTCATATACTTGTCTTTATAACTCATCAGAGCCATGATCGTGTGCCAGAAATAAGACATGAAGCCGCCGTAGGCTTTAGTGTTCCGATTGACCCGGTCAACGACTTCGCCGCCGATGCCGATGTGGCAGGTGTTAAGAAAATAACTCATCCCTTCCTGACCGTTCAGGTCCGTGTAGGTAATGCGGCCAACATCTGCCGCAACCGTGTGGTCGCTGGTGAGATAGGGCAACGCCTTCAAGCCCCGGGGAATATGCAGGGTGCGGGCGAGGTCCGACCCCGTCCCGTAGGGCAGAATGGCCATCACCGCATCCGGGTTGATGGGGGAGGCGCCTTCAAAAAAACCGTTGGTCACCTCGAAATGGGTGCCGTCGCCGCCTACGCTGATGATGCGCGTGAACCCTTCCCAGAGCGCCTGTTGCACCAGTTTGGTGGCATGATAACGGCGTTCGGTATGGAAAAAAGTTACATTATCCAGCGTGGATTCAATGGCCCGCTGAATCACCGGCCATTTCCGCGCCGTGCGGCCGTGCGCCGAACGCGGATTCACGATAACGGCTGCTTTTTCACCCGGCTGCATATCGCCCTGCCTTGAGCAATGTGCCGTGCGTCATACGCGCACGTCCGATTGGATATCCCTGTGGGCGGCCAGCCGCGCCAGCACGGGCTCCACTTCCCGCGCCACAAACTCCGTCACCTGTTCCGGTGCGCGGCCAACGAAACGCCGCACATCGCAGATGCGGTCCAAGTCCTCGCGGCTCAGTCCCAGCGCCGGGTCTGCGGCGAGGCGTTCCAGCAGATCGTTGTCGCCGCCCTCCTCCTTGACGCGGCGCGCCGCCGCATGCGCATGCACGCGAATCACCTCATGGAGCGCCTGACGGTCGCCGCCGCGCTTCACCCCCTCCATGATGATGTTTTCCGTCGCCATAAATGGCAATTCAGCAAGAATGTGTTTCTCGATAACCTTGGGATAAACCTTGGGATTCTCCATGATATTTAGATACAGATTCAGCACGGCGTCCGCGGCAAGAAAAGCCTCCGGAAGGCTCAAACGCCGGATGGCGGAATCATCCAGCGTAC
>CAZLII010000517.1:0-3831 GCA_964559065.1 uncultured Nitrospirales bacterium
ACGGCATCGGACAGAAGAAGGAGTTTCTGGATCAAATCACTACGCCCTTCAATCAGCACGGTTTCGCCATGGCCACCTTCGACCAGTACATGCAGGGCGAACGGAAAGTTGAGGGGGGGGGTGCTCAAGCAGGCGATGGCGTTTCGGCAGCGACCCGCCAAAACCGTCAATGACACCCGCCGCCTCATTGACTATCTCTCGACCCATCCCGACATTGACGCAGACCGCATCTATGTCGTCGGCGCCAGTTACGGCGCGATCACCGGCAGCACCGCCGCCGCATTCGACGAGCGCATCCGGGCCATTGTCCTGGTCTATGGCGGGGGCAATCTCAACCGCCTGCTGGAAGCGCCGATCATTGCCAACGAACTCGGACGGTGGCTGCCCGTCGCAAAACTTTTCGCCCAGTTCTATCTTTGGCCCGCCGACCCGATTCGCTATGTGGATCGGATAGCGCCGAGACCCGTTCTGTTTCAAAACGGCCGCCACGATGCACTGGTCGCGCCCGCCGCCGCCGAGGCGCTCCAGAACGCCGCCGGCGAACCCAAGAAAATCACCTGGTACAATTCCGACCACATCGGGCTGGATGAGGACGTGGTGCGCCAGGTCCTCGACGAAGCGTTGCGATGGCTCCTCGAACAGGACCAACCCCACCGTTAAAGCATTTTAAATAAAACTGTAGCCTTTTGGCCCGTGTTTTTGTATGTGTAACAGTATAAGAAGGCGCGGATACAGTGTAATTTAAAATGCTCTAGTGCGACGCTCTGCGGCGCTGCTGTTTGCGGCAACCCTTCGTTATTTGTCCCGTGTGAATTTCCCGGTATGCCTGAGTCTTTTGCGCTTTCCTCAGGGGCCTACTTCGAGATAGAGCACCTCGCCAGGTTGGATGGCCAACATGCGGGACCCGTCGGACACGGTCAGGGTTTTCAGGGCGGGGTTATATTCCGTTGCATGCCACGGGCTGTATATTTCGTCCCCCAACGAAACGCGCTTTTGCGTGACGGTTCCATCCGGGGCATATACGAACACGGAAAATCGGGGCGTGAAATCGGCGGCGTTGATGAGGCCGCGCAGTTCGACTCTTACGCCCATCGGCAGGGGAGCAAGTATGGCGGGTTCCGCTGACAATTCATCTTCGCCCTGGAATGGTTCCAGCATCGGGTCGGGTTGGGGCGGCATTTCCTCCGGGGGGGCGGGGATTTCGTTCATGACGGAATCCTGAGGCGGCGGGGACAAGGTGAATTCGCGGCGCAGGCGTTCCTCGCTCCATGGCTCCAGGATCAATTGGGTGCGATAGACGCCGGGTTGGAGGCGGTATTGCAGCGTGATCCGTCCGCCTCCGCCCAGGGGCATCAATGGAACCGCCTGCCAGTGATGCACATCAGACCACACGGGTTGCTGGTCCCGGCGCATCCTCACCGGCAGCCCCGCATCCTCCCATGAATCACTGCCGATGCGTCGTTCCAAGACCAACAGGGCGGGATAGGGAGTCTGATGCCGTTTGCCGCCAAGCCACAGGCTCCGCCGGAAAATGCCGTCGTTCCCTATGGCAATCGAGACTTCATATTGGGAGGGGTCACTCTCGGATATGGCAATTTCCGGAACATCCAACGTGGGGCGCGGCAGCAATGCGCCGCTGAAATCGGTGAACGTGCCGGCGATGACAAAGGCGATAATCGCCCCTGTTGCGACGGGCAGATAACGTAATCGCGGGTAAGGGGCCAGGGCGACGAGCGCGGCGATTCCAATCACCACCATCCACGCCAGGAAAAGCATAATGCCCGGCCCTGAAAACCACGCCGGGTCCGAGCGCATCTCCATGCCCATCGCGCTCATACTGTGCCAGGTGCGCTGGATGTGGTATGCGCCCATCAGCGCGGCAATCAACCAGTGGCCTGTGATGAGCGCGCCGCGCAGATCGCGCCTGGGAATGCAGGCAAACGCGGCGAGAAGCACCGCCGTCACGAAGAATCCAATGACCATCCCTTGGGCGATAGCCACGTTGCTGCTGATCTGCGTCTTCGACATGGGCGTAAGCGTGTTAAGGATGATCAAGGTGGATGCAAACCAGGCGATCCAGGAATCAATGCCGATAGCGGTTCCCTTGTCCGCGCGGCCGATGCGCTTGAGGAAGGTGCCGGTCGCGCGGGGAACGGCGGCGCCGCGGTCCGCGGCCAATGCGCGGCGCGCAAAGTCCCTGGCCTTGGAGTAATCCGCCTGGGCGCGCAGGAGCGTCATCTCACTTTCCTGAAATGTCGAGAGATCAATCTCCCCGGTGTCGAGACGTCCTCTGGCGACCTCAAGATGCGCGCGCGCCGCTTTGATATCGCTTTCGCAGTCCTGCACCAGTTGCTCCAACCGCGCCCGATAGAATGACACAGCGGCCCATGCGCGCTCCCGTTCGGCGATGGCATCCGCGCGGCAGTCCTCGAGCGCGGCGCCTGAAAGGCCGCCTTCGTGCTCCATGCGTTTTCGTTCGCTCAGTTTGCGTTCCGCATGCTCGCGCGTTTTCAGCGCCTCCCGCAGACGCTCGATGAAGTGGTCCATCAACGCGCCCGCCGGTTTGGGCTCCAATGGGAAGGTGACTTGCCCCCCGTCGCCGGGAATCTGTTCCAGTTGCACCTCGGTGTAGCCGCCCGCCAGATAGGGATCACTCACCGCAAGCCAGCCGCGCAGATTTGCCCGCCGCCGCTCCAGGCGCTCTCGTCGTTCCCGCAGGGCAAGCGCAGTGGACTGGAATGCCGCGAAATCCATCTCCCCGATGCGAAACCCCAGCACGGCCCGCGCGATTTGCTCCGTCACGCCTGAGAGTTGTTCCACCGTCTCGTGCAGGCGGTGGCGCAGTTGATCATCCAGCGCACTGCGGGCATTGCGCACCAATGCGCGATGACCCAGGAGGGTCGGTTTGTCGAGCACATCGGCGTGACGGCCTGCCTGGCGCAGGGCTTCCAGGCGGCGTTCGACGGCATATTCAAAACTGCATAAGATCCTGAGCGGCTCCAGAATATCCAACGGGATGTATTCCGCCGTTTCCGCCGGCTCGCCCAGTGCCAGGTCTTCCTGATCATCTCCGCGTTCTTCTTCCTCTTCTTCGCGAGTCGCCTTTTCAATGCTTTTGGCAGCGGCGGGCTTGCGAAGCAACTCAGGATGATCTTTCAGATAAAATTCATAATATCCTGAACCATCGCCCGGCAGTTCCTCGAGCCGGGGGATTCGGATTTTCTGACGACAGGCGACACACTTGCCCGGGCGCCCCAGCATATTGCTGGAAACCCTCATTTTCTGCCCGCAGATGCAGTAGATGCGAAGTTTGGCGGGGGGATTTTCGGGCATGAAAACCTCCTTGTGTCCTCGACTATCACGATAGCGACAGCCGCGTGAAAATGCAAGCGACGTGAAGCGCCGGGGGATGTGGAAACGAAATGGCATGACATGCTTGTCCAAAATAGACTATTGGCAATCCAAAGCATATTGGCAATCCAAAGCACATGTTTTAATAACCTTGAAAATACCGTCGAATCGGGGTAACACCAAGGGCTTTTCCCACAGGCAAACCTGCCTTGAAAATTTTCCCCATTTTCATCGTTAACCGGAGAGGCGAATCCTCATGCCCAACCGCTATTGTCATTTCGAGGGAGCGTAGCGACCGAGAAATCCTGGCCTGTGGTGAAGATTTCTCGCAACGCTCGAAATGACAACGCTCCGCTGCTAAGAAAGTGGCCGCTCGAAGACCATGGTGGGTTCCGCTCCGCTTCACCCACCCTACAAAACGACAAAATTCCCTTTCTTTCCCCTCGTTACACCGCTCCTGCGGTGTAACGCAGCACGGCG
>CAZLII010000518.1:0-3831 GCA_964559065.1 uncultured Nitrospirales bacterium
GAAAGCGTTGCGATGGATATCCACGCTGGGGAGGCGTTATGCACCCGGTGCGCCTTGGCCGCGAATTGCACGATCCCCCTTGAGTCGGAAGGTCCGGTGATGTCCTGCGAATCCTTCCGGAAACTCGATGGATCGGCTTTGTGGAAAGTCAGAAAGGCGCGCGCGCCCGGGCAGAACAATCCCGATCGGGTTGACGGCTTGTGCGGGGATTGCGGCAACCGGGGATCCTGCGTATTTCGTCGTCGCGAAGGCGGCACGTGGCATTGTGAGGAGTACTGCTGAGACGGGCGGTGCAACGTCCGTGTGGGAAGGAATCAGGTCTGTGGAAACTGTGATTGACGAACGGGAGATTGTTGCGATTGCCGACAGGCACAACGCCCGATGCGGCGGTGTGATTGCCATGCTGGAGGAAATCCAGGCGGCCTACGGATATCTTCCCGAAGCGGCGCTTCGGCTGGTATCGAAGGTCACCGACCGTTCCCTGGTGGACGTGTACGGGGTGGCGACGTTCTACCGGTCGTTCAGCCTTCAGCCTCGTGGCAAGCATCATCTGTGCGCCTGCATGGGAACCGCCTGCCACGTGCGCGGCGCGCCGATGGTTGTGGAGGAATTGGAGCGACAATTGGGCATTCGCGCGGGGGAAACCACTTCAGATGGGGAATACACCCTCGAAACGGTGAACTGCCTGGGGGCCTGCGCGCTTGGTCCCATCGTCGTTGTGGACGGAACCTATCACTCGAAGGTGGACGCGGTCGGGGTCAAGAAAATTCTCAGAAAAACCAGACCCGAAGCCGCGCAATTGGCGCCCGAACCAAAGGTGGCCGTTTCGAGTCTCTAAAGGATCCGCTCACAGATGCGATTGAAATCTCCGGGTGACCTCAAGAAACTCAAGGCGGAACTGTGCGATAACGGGCATTGGAACGGCCAGACGCTGATCATTCCGGCGGGTACCTGCGGGCGCGCCAGCGGGGCCGAGGACCTGATTCGCGCCGTCAGGGAAGCGCTGCTCCGGGGTGATCTTGCGGGTCAGATTCGGGTGCGCGTCACCGGATGTCACGGGTTCTGCGAAATGGAGCCTTCCATTCTGGTTGAACCGGAAGGAACCTTTTATCCCAGGCTCAAAGTCTCCGATGTGGAGCGTCTGGTCGAAGCGCTGTCCCAAGGCGAAACGGTGGAAGATTTGGTATGGGCGGACCCCGTGACCGGCGCGCGGATAGCCCGGCAGGAGGACGTGCCGTTCTTCAAGAAGCAGCGCCGAACAATTCTCTCCCGAAGTGAGCAGGTTGATCCGGAAGACATTGATTCCTACCTCAGGAACGCGGGGTATTCAGCCTTTCTCAAGGCGCTGGAACAGGGCGATCCCACTTGGGCGTTGAACGAAGTGAAATCATCGGGGTTGCGGGGGCGGGGCGGCGCCGGATTCCCCACCGGCGTCAAATGGGAGATGCTGGCGAAGCAGCCGAACACCCAGGGAAAATATCTGGTCTGCAACGCCGATGAAGGCGATCCGGGCGCGTACATGGACCGCAGCATCTTGGAAGGGAATCCGCACAGTATCCTCGAAGGCATGCTAATCGGCGGCTATGCGACAGGCGCCACGGATGGCATTGTCTATGTCCGCAATGAGTATCCGCTTGCCATCAAGCATCTGCATATCGCGATTGACCAGGCGCGCGGACTGGGGCTTCTGGGGGAGAACATTCTGGGCACGGGGTTTTTCTTCGATATCCAGGTGGTCCAGGGCGCCGGTGCGTTTGTGTGCGGCGAGGAGACCGCGCTGATTCGCTCGATAGAGGGCCATATGGGCGAGCCGCGCCAGCGCCCGCCGTTTCCCATCCAACGCGGTATTCACGGAAAACCGACGGCCATCAACAACGTCGAAACCTGGGCGAACATCCCCGTCATTATTGAACAAGGCGCGGAGGGGTTCGCCCAAATCGGCGCGAAGCAGAATTCCGGCACAAAGATATTCAGCCTGGTTGGAAAAATCCGGAACACAGGGCTGGTCGAGGTGCCCATGGGCATCACGATCGAGGAAATCGTCCGCGACATCGGCGGGGGGCCTTCCGGCAAGACCGCCATCAAAGCCGTTCAGACGGGTGGGCCGTCGGGCGGCTGCATCCCCGCCTCGCGCTTTGATCTCCCCATTGACTACGACAGTCTTGCCAAGGCCGGCTCCATCATGGGGTCCGGAGGTATGATCGTCATGGACGAGAACACGTGCGTGGTGGATGTGGCCAAATACTTCATGGGTTTCCTGAAAGACGAATCGTGCGGGAAATGCTTCTCGTGCCGCAAAGGCACCCAGCGGATGCACGAGATTCTGGACGATATCACGCAAGGACGCGGGACGCCGGACCAGTTAGACCTGCTGGAGGAATTGGCGCTGGTGGTCAAGGACACGACCATGTGCGGCCTGGGCCAGACCTCTGCGAATCCCGTGCTTTCGACCCTGCGCTATTTCCGCGATGAGTACCTCGCGCATATCGAAGAGCAGCGCTGTCCCGCGGGGGTGTGCAAACCGCTCATTATCTACTCGATTAACGAAAACTGCACGGGATGTCAGGCATGCGTGAAGGTCTGCCCTGAAAAAGCCATCCACGGGGAACGGAAGCAGCGGCATTTTATTGATACGTCGAAATGCATCAAATGCGGCACATGCCGGAGCGTATGCAAATGGGACGCGGTGGAGGTCACCTAGCGCCATGAACGGAATGGTCAACATCACCCTCAATGGACTTGCTGTGTCGGTCGAGGAAGGCATGACGCTCCTCGAAGCCGCCCGGTTCTTCGGTTTCCCCATCCCCACGCTTTGCCATATGGACGGTCTGTCCCCCTATGGGGCCTGCCGCCTGTGCGTCGTCGAGATTGGCGAAGGGGCGCGCGCGAAACTCGTGAGTTCCTGCACCTATCCCGTGGAAGAAGGACTGGTTGTGCGCACGGCGTCTGCGCGGGTTCTCCGGGCGCGCAAGATGATCCTGGAATTGCTGCTGGCGTCGTGCCCGCAGTCCAAAATCATCCAGGATCTTGCGGCGGCGCATGATGTTCAGAAACAGCGCTTCCGGCAGGAACACGAGGACTGCATCCTGTGCGGCCTCTGCGTGCGGATTTGCGAAGAACAGATGATGGCCAAGGCCATCGGTTTCCGCAACCGGGGCGAAAAGCGCAGCATCGGCACGCCGTTCGACGCGCATTCCGAGGAGTGCCGGCTCTGCGGCGCCTGCATGTATGTCTGCCCGGCCTGTCAACTCCGCTGCACCTACACCGAACCCGACAAGGCCGTATGCGGCGGCTGCGCGAACCTGACGCCGCCCTGCATCGAAAAAGAACCCTTTGACGACATGATGTGTTACATGACGCCTTGTGTCGCCTGTGAAATCAAAAAGAACTGAGCGACGGAAAGGAATAGACGACAATGGCGAGCACTTTCTCGAAAGTGAATGCTTCGGCGGCTACATTGACCAAGAACCGCACCGTGGATTCCGTGGTGCCCACGTCGGGCTTGTGCGCGACCTGCGTGGACGGCTGCATCGGCATGTGCGAGGTGGGCAAGTCCGCCTACCGCGGCCACGAGGTCCTGTATCCCCAGCCCTTCGGTGTGATAACCACTGCCGCAGAAAAGACCTATCCCGTGGATTATTCCCATTTCAACATCATGGGGACCGCCGTGGGCGCGCACGGCATCGAGGCGGACAGCGACAAGGCTGTGTTTCCAGCGGTGAACCTCGAAGTCCGCGTCGGCCACGACAACGGCATCAAATATCGCTACCCCTGGCACATCCGCGGCATCGGCTCGACCGACGTCGCCAAGAACAACTAGGACGGACTGGC
>CAZLII010000519.1:0-3818 GCA_964559065.1 uncultured Nitrospirales bacterium
ACGGCAGGAAGAGGTGCCGGGGAACGGCCCGCATCGCCTCCAGGACACGGGGATCGCGGATGCCGCGCGCGGCGATCTGCTTGTCCACCATGTCGTGCCGCAGGGCCGCGTACTTGATGTCATTACCTGCATTCATGGCCCGTCGTTTCCCGGAAACCGGGTTGTGTCCGCGATTCTCAATCAATACTGCAATAGAACGAGTCGAATAATCCACACGGTCATGACCGCCGCGATGGGTCCCCAATCCATCGGTCCGGCGGGCGGCAGGATGCGCCGCATCAGGTTGATCAGCGGGTCGGTGATTTGGGGAATCCAGCGCAGATGCCGTGCGCGCAGGTCGAGTTCCAGCCAAGGGGCGGTCCAGCGCAGCAGGATCACCAGCATATACAGCGTCAACGCGCTGCCCAGCGCAGTCCGCAAGGCCATTGTCAGGGTGCCGGTGGGTGTCAGCATGACAGATGAAACTCCCTCCGTCGGCGGTAAATGGGGCCGCCGGGCCGCAGTTCGCTTTCAAATAATGACACAGCGCCCGCCGAAAATGCACCCCCGTCGAAATGCTCCGCTGCCGCTATCAGTTCAGGCAATGCGCCGATCTGCCGCGCATCGCGGATGCGCGCCAAGGTGATGTGGGGGTGAAATGCCTTGGTTTCCGGCGGAAGGCCGATGCCGTGCGCGGCCTCCTCGGCGCACTGCTGCACCGCGGCCAAATCGCCCGACAATGCCTGTACGCCGACCCACAGAACGCCCGGCTTGCGCCGATTGGGGAAGGCGCCCGCGCCGCGCACCGCCAGCATCAACGCGGGCATCGCCGCATAGGCGGCCTCCAGTCGAACGGCCATCTGCTCTATTTGCTCCCATGAGATTTCTCCCAGGAAGCGCAGGGTGAGATGCATGTTTTCCGGGCGCACCCAGGAAGCGCGCGCGCCGGACTGTCGCCACTGGTCGCGCAGCGCCGTCAAGGCTTCCCGCACCTCCGCCGGGATTTCGATGGCCACAAACGCGCGCATGCCACCGGTCTCCGTTATCCGCGCAGCCGCGCCCATGCCGCGTCATCGGCGCAGACCGGCGGGATGCCGATGTCCGCCACGACGAGACGGCCAACGTAAGGCTTTGCGACGCGCGCGACCAAACCGCACTTGGCGAATTGGAAGGTGACGGTGACATCGGCGCGGATACAACAGCCGCAAGGCGCTCCCGTATCCGCGTTGAGACCGGAGGGAAGGTCCACGGCGACGGTGTAGCCTTGCGGCCACGCCGCAATGGCGGCGCGCTGCGCGCCCCGCACTTCGCCCTTCACCCCCGTGCCCAGCACCGCATCCACCAGCGTGTCGCATCCGGCCAACGCCGCCACCGCGGCATCTGCTTCGTTTTCCGTGCTCGCCTCCACGATCCGGCCGCCGAGATTCCGGTACGCCCAGAGGAATACCGCCGCGTCGTCAGTGATTTCTTCGGGCCGCGCCACGAGCACCACCTGTGTATCTAATCCGGCCACCAATGCCAGGCGCGCCACGACAAAGCCGTCGCCGCCGTTGTTGCCCTTCCCGCAGACCACGCCCACCGGGCCGCGCCGCACTTCGTGAAACACGGCGGTCCCGGCGTTGTGCATGAGCACCACGCCGGGAATGCCGATTTCCTCGATGCAGCGGCGGTCCGCTTCGCGCATTTGCGCCGCCGTCAATGTCTTCATCGCTTTTTTCGCCATGATCGCTAATATCTGACTTGTACGCGATAGGTCACTTTCGTTTCGCCGTCTTTGCGCACGGGCACACTGAAAACAGCCGTCTGTGCATCCTTTTTCTTGTAGTCCATGGAGGATTTCAGGATTTCCCAATCGCCCGCCATCGGCTCCACAACATCCACGACGATGTCCTGTTCTTTGTGGTTGCGCAGGATAATCTCATATTCGCTTTGGTGGATGTTCGGCCCGATGGATTTGTAATCCATCTGTTTGCGTTCCCCGACCACGTCGAAGGCATTGCCGAGGCGCAGGCGCACTTCCTCGTCCTTGGGCGTGTGCTGAATGCGGTCCTCGCCGGAGAATTGAAGCATGCCCTCGCTGTCCTCCTGATAGACCCGCATCACGCCCGCCGGCAACGGCATGCCCATCTGGTTCTCCGCCTTGTTCCAGAAGGTCAGAAAAACCGCCACCCTTTCCTTCTCGAAGCGCGGAATCCGCTGGCTGTAGTAGGAGGGATTGCCCCGGAATTCATAAATCTTCTTCACGCCCACGTCATTGGCGGAAAGCATGCTGACCTGCTTCGACTGGTTCTGCTTGATGGTGGTGCGGCGGGGCAGGGAATACAGGTGGTATTCTGCGAAGGCCTCCTGCACCATCCCTGCCATTTCCGCCATTGGCGCTGCCATGGCGCGCACCGCCTTAAGTCCGTCGAATTCTGGCCGGACCACATTGACATCGCCCGCCACCAATTTCAGGCGTGCGTTCTGGTAGGTCGCACCGGAACGATTGTCGAGCGTCACCCAGCCCTCCACGTCCATCGCCGTTTCCGCCTTGTTCAGCGTGATTACATAGTCCGCCTTCCAGGAAATGCCGCCGGTCAGGTAGGTCGCCTCCACCTCGTGGTCCGTGCCTTCGTTATTCAAGAGCCAGATCAGGGAGGGCTTGGCGATGAGTTCTTCGGGAATCTCCGGCAGCACCACCTGCCCCGGATGTCCCAGATAGATGTCTTTCCCGACCTGATAGACCGGCCCTTCGTTCACGCTCAGCAGCGTTGCGGCGACTTCATGAAAGGTCGTCTCGGTGCTGTGACTGACCAGGCGCACTTCCCGGCCCACATATTTCTCCATGAGTTTTGACGGACTCATCAGGTCGTATTCGTAATTCTGTTCCAGAATGTGCAGGGCGCCCGGCGCGGACAGCGATTTCAGGCTGACCGTCTCCGGAAGGATGCGCTCTGCAACATCCATAAACTTGAGAGATACTTGGCCGGGCAACAGTTTCACATCCCGGCGATCGCGCACCAGCGCCCGGTCGTTGTTGTAGACCGTCACAGCCACATCTTTCTGGTGCGACAGATTGCTCTCCAGCACATTGACGTTCTGGTGCAGCGTGTCCCGAAGCGCAGGAGTCGGTTGCGCCGAAGCGCTGGAAATAACCAGCGTCGCGCCTAAAACAATCATCAGCGGATAGCATATTCGGTTCATGGTCTGGCTCCTTCTGGGTAGAGGTTGACAGGTTGCATCGCGTTTCTTGCGCGTTTCGCTTATTTGGACACCATATTGCGCAAAAAGTTCGATGACATCTGGTATTATCTGCCTGTTGGGCTGACAGTTTCCTTTTGCCGTTTGCCGGGCGCGGCCTGCTCAGGAAAGGAAAGTCATCAATTTTTTCTGTTGTGGAAAGGATACAGCATGCACATTGCGCTTGTATATGCCGGCGGCGCAGAAGCGCTGGCGATGTCTCTTGGGGAGCGCTGGGTGAATCTTAGCCGCGCACATCAGGATTATGAACGCGACGTGGAAGACCGGGAGATCGCGCCGGTTCGCGACCTCCTCTCGCTTGTCAATGCCGGGCTTTTTACCTGTTCCTTCTATCGCCGTATGACCGAATTCGTACAACGCCATGACTGTTTTCAGGATTACCTGATTCCGGAGGATGCGCGCTTTCTCGCGCCGCTTCGTCCGCCGAAGATCATCGCGATTGGGCGCAACTACCGCGCCCATGTCGCGGAATTCGACAACCAGATGCCCACGGAGCCGATCTTCTTCGCCAAAGCGCCCTCGGCCTGCATCGGACCGGGGGAGGCGATTGTGGTGCAGGAATAGCACGGGCGCGTGGAACATGAAGGGGAACTGAGGAG
>CAZLII010000520.1:0-3815 GCA_964559065.1 uncultured Nitrospirales bacterium
GCGGATGCGCCGCCACCCGGAATTCATCCTGCCCGACCGCGCCCAAGTCACCATGACCACGCACTGCATGCGCAGTTACTCGCTGCTGACCATCAAAACCTGTCACCGGCGCGGAGCGCCCGCCATGGGCGGCATGGCCGCGCAAATCCCCATCAAGAACGATCCCGAAGCGAATGCCGCCGCGATGGAAAAGGTCCGCGCCGACAAGCGCCGCGAGGCGACCGACGGCCACGACGGCACTTGGGTCGCGCATCCGGGACTCGTGGCCATCGCCCGCGAGGAATTCGACCGGGCCATGCCCACGCCCAACCAGATTGACCGCCAGCGCGACGACGTTCACGTCACCGCCCAGGACCTGCTCACCCCGCCCACGGGCGAGATCACCGAGCACGGCCTGCGCACCAACATCCGCGTGGCCATTCAGTACATCGAGGCGTGGATTCGCGGCCTGGGCTGCGTACCGCTCTACAACCTCATGGAAGACGCTGCCACGGCGGAAATCTCGCGCACCCAGGTCTGGCAGTGGATTCACCATCCACGCGGCGTGCTGAACACCGGCGAGAAGGTGACGGCAGCGATGGTGCGCGGGTTGATCGAGCAGGAACTGGAGCGTATCGCCGGGGAAATCGGCCAAGAACGCTACAACAAAGGACGCTTTCCGGAGGCCGTTGCGATTTTTATCCGTCTTGTGGAAGCCGGGGAACTGGCTGAATTTCTGACGCTGCACGCCTATGAATATCTGGACTGAATTTGTGTGAACTGAAAACACCATAGTTGGAGGGAAAAGGAACATGCCTTACATTGAACGACGCACTGTGGATGAGCGCGCAAAAGCGCTGGCCAGGATCATCCTGAGCCATGATATTGACCCGGACCGCCTGGAAGTGCTCCGGGACCTGTGGGAGAATGACCCCCGCTGGGACGGCATCACCCGGCCCTATACCCCCGAGGACGTGCTCCGCGCGCGCGGCACGCTGAAGGTTGAATATACCTTCGCCCAGGTCGGCGCCGACCGCCTCTGGCAGTTGCTCCAGACCGAGCCGTTCATCGCCGCGCTCGGCGCACTGACCGGCAACCAGGCGATTCAACAGGTCGAGGCCGGCCTGAAGGCGATCTACGTCAGCGGCTGGCAGGTCGCCGCCGACGCCAACCTCGCCGATGAGATGTATCCCGATCAGAGCCTGTATCCCAGCAACAGCGTCCCCTCCGTGGTGCGCAAAATCAACAACGCGCTGCGCCGCGCCGACCAGGTGCAGGTGCTCGACGGGCGCAAGGAAGGCCCCTACTGGTTCGCCCCGATCGTCGCCGACGCCGAAGCGGGTTTCGGCGGCCCGCTCAACGCCTATGAACTGATGAAGCAGATGATTGACGCCGGCGCGGCGGGCGTGCATTTCGAGGACCAGTTGGCCTCCGCCAAGAAATGCGGCCATCTCGGCGGCAAAGTACTCGTGCCCACGCAGGAGTTCGTCAACAAACTGATCGCCGCGCGCTTCGCCGCCGATGTCTGCGCCGTGCCCACCGTCCTCATCGCGCGCACCGATGCCGACGCCGCCACCTTCATCACCAGCGACATTGACGAGCGCGACCACCCCTTCATCATTTCCAACGAACGCACCTCCGAGGGCTTTTACCGGGTCCAGCCAGGCGTCGAGTCCGCCATCGCGCGCGGCCTCTCCTACGCGCCCTATGCCGACATGATCTGGTGCGAAACCTCCTACCCCAGCCTGGAGGAGGCCAAGCGTTTCGCCGAGGGCATCAAGCGGGTCTATCCCGACAAATTGCTGAGTTACAACTGTTCGCCGTCCTTCAACTGGAAACGCAACCTTCCCGACGACGTGATCGCGAAATTCCAGCGCGAACTTGCCGCCATGGGATACAAGTTTCAGTTCGTCACCCTCGCCGGGTTCCACACCCTCAACATGGGCATGTTCAATCTGGCCTATCGTTATCGAAAGGAAGGCATGGCCGCGTATTCGTCTTTTCAGGAGGAGGAATTCTCCCACGAATCCGACAACGGCTACCGCGCGATCAGCCACCAGAAATTCGTCGGCACCGGCTACTTCGACCGCGTGCTCAATGTCATCACCGCAGGCACGACTTCCGTCGCCGCCATGGAAGGTTCCACCGAAGTGGCCCAATTCGCCGTCAAGTAACACCATTCAGAACCAAAAAAAGGCGGACGTCGCACAGCATGGCGTCCGCCTTCTTCTATGTCTTCTCCCTTGAACCTCTCGTGACACCGCTCCCGCGGTGTCACGTACCGTTGCGGCGCTCCCGCGCCGCCTCCGTTCGAAAGACCGCCCAAATGTCGACATCCCCACGCCCAAGAGGTGCGGAGCGATGGCACGCTGAAGCGTGAACAACATACTTATTTTACCCCTCGTGACACCGCTCCTGCGGTTTCACGCACCGCTGCGGCGCTCCCGCGCCGCGCGTCGTCCCCATGTTCTGTATGTACTTCACCAATCCCCGCTCCTCTTCGGCGCCGAGCGCCGAAACAGGGCGTTGCACCGCAGCAGCGGTGCAACGAGGCTCAAAAGGAACGCTTGGTTGTTCTTTTGTCCTTTGTGTCGTTTTTTGTCTTTTGTGTCCTTTTCCCTTCAGGCTTCGCCATTTTGTCGCCTCTCCCACGCCTGCGATATACTGGCTGGGATTTTCAAGTCCTCTCCGTCACAAAGCGGCGCGCGGCGCTGCCGGGCGCTTGGGGAAGCAGTCAGCACATGAATGGAGTAACGCGATGAGCATCCGGAGATATTTGTTGTCGCGGCGCGCCGTGATGGGATTCCTGTCGTTGGCGTTGTTCGGCGTTGCGGCGCGCGCCGACGTGTATGTGTCGCCCGATGGTTCGGACGACAATCCGGGCACGAAGCGAAAACCGTTTGCCACGCTGGAACGCGCGCGGGACGCCGTGCGCGAAATGAAACGCGCCGGCGCAATGCCCAAAGACGGCCTGACGGTCTGGCTGCGGGGCGGCGACTATTGCCGCGCGCAACCCCTGCAATTGACCGCCGAGGATTCGGGCGCGCCGGGCGCGCCCATCGTGTGGCGGGCTTACCGCAATGAACGGGCGCGGTTGCTGGGCGGGCGCGTCATCACAGGGTTCCGCCCGGTCATGGATGCCGCCGTGCTGGCGCGGCTCGATGAAAGCGTCCGCGACAAGGTGCTTGAAGTTGACCTGCGCGCGTTGGGCATCGAGGACTACGGCTCGCTGCAATCGCGCGGATTCGGCAGACCTACCGCGCCCGCGCATGGCGAACTCTTCTTCGGCGGACGCCCAATGACGCTAGCGCGCTGGCCCAATGAGGGCGGCTGGGAGCAAATCGCGGGTTTCCCGGAGGATGCCGGCACGGATGACGACCACGGCGGCAACATCGGCGCGCTGGCGGAAGGTTTTTTCTATGCAGGCGACCGGCCCAACCGCTGGCGGGACCCCGACAACCTGTGGGTGCACGGCTATTGGGCCTATGACTGGGCCAACAGTTATGAACAGGTGGCAGAACTCGACCGAGGTCGGCGTTTCATCCGCACAAAGGAACCGCACGGCCATTATGGATTCCGCAAAGGACAGCGCTTCCATTATGTGAATGTTCTGGAGGAACTCGATGAACCCGGTGAGTGGTTCCTTGATCGGCGCACGGGCATGCTCTACTTCTGGCCGCCCGAAAACGTCGAAAGCGGCGAGGCCCTGTTCTCTTTGCTCGAAGAACCGTTGGTTACCCTCACCGATGTCCAATACGTCACGCTGCGCGGCCTGGCGCTGGAATGCGCGCGGGGCAAGGCGGTTGCCATTAGCGGCGGCGCGGGCAACCGCATCG
>CAZLII010000521.1:0-3809 GCA_964559065.1 uncultured Nitrospirales bacterium
GCGGGCTGGACCGCAGCGACATCATCCAGGTCGCTTACGGCTACGGCCTGTTCACCGGCGGCCTGGGCGCGCATTACGGCGCGGAAGCGCTCGGCGCGACGGTCATCCCCATCTCCGGGGGCAATTCCGACCGCCAAATCATGATCATGAAGGATTTCAACGTCACCGCGATGTGCTGCACCCCCAGTTACTTCATCCACCTGATCGAGCGCGGCCGGCAACTGGGGGTGGACCTGCGCGGCCTGCCGGTGCGCGTCGGCGTCTTCGGCGCGGAACCGTGGACCGATGCCATGCGCCGCCATATCGAATCCGAGGCGGACATCGAAGCCTTTGATATCTACGGGCTTTCCGAAATCATCGGGCCGGGCGTCGGCATTGAATGCCCGGAGCACAACGGGCTGCACATATTCGAAGACCACTTCTATCCCGAAATCATCCATCCGGACACCTGTGAACCGCTGCCCGACGGCGAGGAAGGCGAACTTGTGCTGACCACCCTCAGCAAGCGCGCCATGCCCATGATCCGTTACCGAACCCGCGACATCACCACGATTATTGCCGAACCCTGCGCCTGCGGGCGCACCGTCCGGCGCATCCGCCGCATCGGACGCCGCAGCGACGACATGTTCATCATTCGCGGCGTGAATGTGTATCCCTCGCAGATCGAGGCGGCGCTGCTGGCGGTCGAGGGCGCCCTGCCGCACTACCAGATTATCCTCACGCGCCGGGGCGGGCTGGACCAGGTCGAGGTGCAGGTCGAGGTGACGCCGGAAGTGTTCAGCGACCGCATCGGCGCCCTGGAGGAATTGCAGCAGAAACTCGCGCAGTCCATCGAGCGGATCATCGGCCTCCGCGTCGGCCTGCGCCTCGTCGAGCCGCACAGCATCCAGCGCAGTGAAGGCAAGGCCCGGCGCGTGATAGACAAACGCAACGAGGCGTGACGCAACGCCCCCGCATGACGCAGAAAGGAAACGGACGCAGCCATGAAAATCCACCAACTGTCGCTGTTTCTGGAAAACAGGCCCGGCAAACTGACCGAAGCGACCCGGGTGCTGGCCCAAGCCGGCATCAACGTGCTGACCCTGTCCCTCGCGGACACGCGCGAGTACGGCATCCTCCGCCTGATCGTGCGCGACTGGACCCACGCCCAAAAAGCGCTGGAGAACGCCGGCTTCGTGGTCAACGTCACCGAGGTGACGGCCATCGAGGTGGAAGACCGCCCGGGCGGCCTTGCCGCCATTCTGGAATCCCTGGAAACCGCCCGCGTCAATATCGAATACATGTATGCCTTCACCTTCCGCACCGGCGACAAGGCGCTGCTGGTCTTTCGCTTCGACAACGCCGACGCGGCCATCGCATGCCTCAGGGCGCGCGGCGTCAACGTGCTGGACAGCGTCGAACTTTTCGCGCGCGCCGAAGCCTGATGCGAGGATCAATGCCCCATGACGGTCCTGATTGACGCGAAACTGTGCGCCGGATGCGCCGCGTGCATTGACGAATGCCCCGCCTGCGCCATGAAGATGGCATAATCCGTCCGCTTCGGCGCTTGCGTGTAGCGATACCACCGGTCACCCTCCCGCTTCCCGCCTCCGGACTCCCCGCCTGGATTCAACTGGGCATCGCGGCAAAAAACGTGCTATAACATGGGCCAATGTGCGTATGATGGGCGCGGGCAACATTCGCCGGTCCGGCGGGAGGATGGGACGATGCCGAAAATTGCGATGATTGGCGCGGGCAGCATTGTGTTCTGCAAGACGCTGATGATGGACATTCTGGCGACGCCGTCGCTGTGCGACAGCGAATTCCGGCTGATGAGCCGGACGATGCCAAAACTGGAACGGATGAAGCGGTTCGCGGACAAGGTGATCGCGGACAACGGGCTGAAGGCGTCGGTGGCGATTACGACCGACCGCGAGGAGGCGCTGCGCGACGCGGACTACGTGATCGTGATGCTCCAGATCGGCGGCGTGGACGCTTTCCAGGCGGACTATGAAATCCCGCTGAAGTTCGGCGTGGACCAGTGCATCGGCGATTCGCTGGGGCCGGGCGGCGTCTTCCGCGCGCTGCGCACCATCCCCGTCATGATTGAAATTGCGCGCGACATGCGCCGGCTCTGTCCGAACGCCGTCATGCTGAATTACGTGAATCCGATGGCGGCGGTCTGCTGGGCGCTGGGCACGGCGCCGGATCTGAAATTCGTCGGGCTGTGTCACGGCGTGCAGACCACGCTGGACCTCATCTCCGGCTATGTCGGCGTGCCGAAGGACCGGATTGACTTCCTCGCGGCGGGCATCAACCACATGGCGTGGTTCCTCCGCATCGAGCACGCGGGCAAAGACCTGTACCCGCTGTTCAAGGAGCGCTGCGAACAGCCGGAGTATTACATCAACGAAAAGGTGCGCATCGAGACGATGCGCCATTTCGGGTATTTCATGACCGAAAGCACCGGCCACCTCTCGGAATACCTGCCGTGGTTCCGCAGCAGCAAACGCGCCTTGGAGGCATACTGCGACGAGCCGTCCTTCGGGGGCGAGAGCGGCGCGTACTACAAGTGGTGCCGCCTGATCGCCGATCAGTTGGAAAACGAGGACCTCTTGGCCGAGGAACCGACCGCGCTCAGCAAGCGCAGCGTCGAATACTGTTCCTACATCCTGGAATCGCTGGAAACCGGCAAGACCTTCAAACTCCAGGGCAACGTCCGCAACGACGGCTACATCGCCAACCTGCCGAACGGATGCTGCGTCGAGGTGCCGGTCTTCGCCGACCGCATGGGGCTGCACCCGACCGTCGTGGGGGCGCTGCCGCCGCAATGCGCCGCACTCAACCTGACCAACGTCAACGTGCAGGGGCTTGCGGTGCAGGCGGCGCTCGATGCCGACCCCGAACTCGTCGTCGCGGCCTGCGCGCTCGACCCGCTGACCTCGGCCTGCGTCACGCTGAAAGAAGCGCGGGACATGGCCGCCGCAATGCTCGAAGCGGAGCGGCGCTGGCTGCCGCAATTCGAGGGCAAGAGCATCCGGCCTGCGCCGGTGATTTCGACCCCGCCCGGCACACCGCATGCCCCTGTGCCGCTCGACCCGGCGCTGGCCGTCGTGCACCGCTTCGGCGAACTCGCCAACAAGGCCTCCGCATGAGCACATCCGTCGTGATGCTTCGGAATCACATTGACATTCATTACAAGTCAAACGTGATTTGATTGACTGTCTGTTCGTTACAATAGATGCAGTCATAAAGAGTTTTTTCCGTGTGATCCGCGTATTCCGTGGTTGAGAGAAAAAATGGGATAAGACAATGACAAAAACATTTCAACCTATTTCGCGGCGGGGGTTCCTTAGACGGGCGGCGACCGGCGTGGCGGCGGGGGCGCTGGGGGCGGCGATCACGCCGGCGCGCGCGGCGCGGGCGGCGCGGGTCGGCCTGCACGACAAGGTGCGCCTGGCGGTGATCGGCACGGGCGGCATGGGTACGCGTCACCTGGAGGCGCTCGCGGTAAACGACCAGTGCGCGGTGGTCGCGGTGTGCGACGTGGCCATGAGCCGCTTCCGCAACGCGATGAAGGTTGTGGAAGAACATGGCGGCGGGAAGCCGGACGGCTACCAGGACTTCCGGCATGTGCTCGACCGCAAGGACATTGACGCGATTCTGGTGGCGACGCCGGACCATTGGCACCCGCTGCTGACGATTCTCGGCTGCCAGGCGGGCAAGGATGTCTATGTCGAGAAACCGGTGTGCACCACCATCGAGGAGGGGCGCGCGATGGTGGGAGCGGCGCGGCGTTATGGCCGGGTGGTGCAGGTGGGCACGCAGCA
>CAZLII010000522.1:0-3799 GCA_964559065.1 uncultured Nitrospirales bacterium
CACTCCCGGTCCCAATGTGTGCCCACGCAATAATAGGCCTTCATCGGCATTTCTCCTCTAATTGTTCCGCCTCAGCGACAGGCTAAAGCCTGTACTCCAAACTTGTTCTGGAGTCCACGCTTTAGCGTGCGGGGTTGCAAAAAAAACCTGAACTTTCGCCGGTACCCGATCAGGCTAAAGCCTGTACTCCAAAACAAAACGTAGCGCAGGCGTCTCGCCTGCATCGAAAGAGTGTACCGCATATCCGAATCCGCAGCAAAAACATCATCACCAAATGTTGCGGCGACAAAGCCCGGCGATTCAGGAACACTAGTCTGCGCTAATCATCGCTAAACAGCACTAATCCGATCGGGAAATCAAGTGAGATTCTCTTGTTGACAATAGAAAACTTTTCGGTCCAATCTGTGGCGCGGTCGGGAGACCGGCCACAACCAAAATCCAGGCATCACGCAGTGGAGACTTTGCGTTTTTCTGGACCCCCGCCTTCGCGGGGGTGACTGGACTCGGAGCATATCCCTGGTTTCTTTTTTTGTCCCTGCTATCCTTGCGGTCCCTGCTGTCCCTGTTGTCCTTGCTATCCTTGTTGTCCTTGTTGTCCTTGTTGTCCTTGTTGTCCCTGTTGTCCCTGCTGTCCCTGGTGTCCCTGGTGTCTTTGGTGTGCGTGCTGTCTTTTGCCCCGCGCCCTCGGAAGGTGCAACGCACCTTGGGGAAGTGCTATCCTCTGGTGCATTCCATTGACCGGGGACTAGAGGACAGGAGCATTCATGAGCACTACGCGTTGCCGGATTGCGCCATCGCCTTCCGGCTTTCTACACATAGGAACAGCCAAGACAGCACTGTATAACTGGTTGTTTGCGCGGAGCACGGGCGGGGCGTTCATCCTGCGCCTGGAAGACACGGACGCGGAGCGCACGGATGAGGCATACGTGCAGGCCATGTGCGAGGGCTTCAAGTGGCTGGGCATCGAATGGGACGAGGGACCGGAGTTCGGCGGGGAGCCGGCGCGGGGGGATTACGGGCCGTATCGCCAGTCGCAGCGGCGCGATTTGCACCGGCGCGAGGCATTGCGCCTGCTCGATGAAGGCAAGGCGTACAAGTGCTTCTGCAGCAAGGAAGAGATTGATGCGGAACGCCAGCGCGCGATGGCGGAGAAGCGCCCGCCGCGATACAGCGGCAAGTGCCGCAATCTCAACCCGGAACAGGTGGCCGCAATGGGGGACCGCCCCTGGACGATACGCTTCCGCGTGCCGGAAGGCGAGACGGTGGTCCGTGATCTCATCCAGGGCGACGTGCGCTTCGACAACAAAGAATACGATGATTTCATCATCTTGAAGGCCAACGGCGATCCCATTTTCCACCTGGCGGTGGTGGTGGACGACGGGCACATGAAAATCACGCACGTCATCCGGGGAGATGACCATCTGACCAATGCCGGACGGCATGTGATGCTGTTCAACGCCCTGGGCTATCCGCTGCCGCAGTTCGCCCACCATCCGCTGGTGCTCGACGAACAGGGGCGCAAGTACAGCAAGCGCCTGCACGGCGCGAATGTGCTCGACTGGCGCGATGACGGCTATCTCCCGGAAACGCTGATCAATTACATCATCCTCCTGGGCTGGACCTCTGAGGAGGAGGGCCGCGAGTTTTTTACGCTGGAGGAATTGAAGCATCTCTTTACGCTGGAACGACTCAGCAAGTCGGCGGCGCGTTTCGACCGTAGGAAACTGGACTGGCTTAACGGCCAGCATATCCGCATGCTCACGCCGGAAAGCCTGCGCGACCGCGTCGCGCCCATTCTGGAAAAGCGCGGTTTCGATTGCAGCGGGCGTTCGCCGGAATGGCTCACACGGATGGCGGCCATCTGCCAGGAGAAAATCCCGACGCTTAATCATATTGTCGAATACACCGACTTCTTCTTCCGGGACGTGACGGAATACGAGGAAAAGGCGGTGAACAAGCACTGGCGCGGGCAGGATGCCGCCGACCGCATGCGTCTGATTCGCGGGACGATGGACGGGGTCGCCGACTGGACCCATGACGCCATCAAGGCGGCGTATGAACAAGTGACGCGGGACACGGGGGAATCCCTTGGGAAGTTCGTGCATCCCACGCGGCTGGCGTTGACCGGTAAGTCGGTGGGGCCTGGGCTTTTTGAACTTGCGGAACTGCTGGGCAAGTCGGAATGCCTGGCGCGGATGGACCGCGCCATAGCCTATATCGGGACATTGGGAGAGGACCAGTCGTGAGTGAAGTGATTATCGGGGTGGACCTGGGCGGCACCAACGTGAAAACCGCTGTGGTGTCGCGGGACAAGAAAATCCTGGCCAAGGATTCGCGCCCGACGCGCGCGGAGGAAGGCCCGGATGCGGTCATGGACGTGATGGAGGCGGCGGTGCGCGAAGTGATGCGGCAGGCCGGCGTGGAGACCACGCAGGTGATCGCCGTGGGCTTCGGCGCGCCAGGGCCGATGAACTGGCAGACCGGGGTTGTGTATAGCCCGCCCAACCTGCCGGGCTGGAAGAACGTGCCGCTGGCGGACGCCATGCGGGACCGCCTCGGCATGCCGTGCTATGTGGACAACGACGCCAACGTCGCCTGCTACGGCGAATACTGGATGGGCGCGGGCCAGGGCACGGAAAGCATGGCCGTGTTTACGTTGGGCACCGGCGTGGGCGGCGGCATGGTCATCTTTGGCCGGCTGCTGCGCGGCATTGACGGAACGGCGGCGGAATTGGGCCACATGACCGTGCAGCGCGACGGCCGTCGCTGCGGTTGCGGCGCGCGTGGATGTCTTGAAGCCTATGCTTCCGTGACCGGCATGGTGCGCACGGCGGCCGAAGGGCTGGAAGCGGGGAAGGAATCCGCGCTGCGGGACTTGTGCGGCGGGGACTTCGCGAAACTCACCGGGAAGATGATCTCCGACGCCGCGCGCGCGGGCGACGCTTTCGCCAAATATGTCTTTGAAGAGACTGCGACCTGGCTCGGGCTGGGCATCGCCACCATTGTCAACATCCAGAACCCGGAGATGGTGGTGCTTTGCGGCGGGATGATCGCCGCCGGGGACATGCTCTTCGAACCCGTGCGCCGCGTGGTGCGCGAGAACGCCTTCGAGGTGCCCGCCAAACGCTGTCGGATCGTGCCCGCCGGACTCGGCGAGGACTCCGGCGTACTCGGTTGCGCAGGTTGCGCCCTCGCGCGCCATGAAGAACAATCCGCATGACATCATGGTTTCTAATAAATTGCAGAACAATGCCATCGAAATACATATGCTAAGAGATTCTTGATCTTAAAAACTCCCTCACCCCACCCCTCTCCCAAAGGGAGAGGGAGCAGGGCGTCCCCTTGGGTTCACCGAGATACCCCTCTCCCTCTGGGAGAGGGGCGGGGTGAGGGAAATCAGTTCGATACATATGCAACAACGGAAACACGATGATTCTTACTGTCACCCCCAATCCCTGCGTGGACAAGACGATTTTCATTGACGCATTGACGCCCGGGGCCAAAATCCGCTCCCGCAAATTCACCTGCATCCCCGGCGGCAAGGGCACGAATGTGTCGCGGGCTGTCAAAGCGCTCGGCGGCGAGACGGCGGCGATGGTCATCGTGGGCGGGCACTCCGGGCGGCATGTCGTGGAGATGATCGAAACGCAGGACGGCGTGCGCTGCGCACCGGTGTGGGTGAAGGACATGACCCGCACTATCACCACGGTGCTGGAGGAGCCTGTCCACCGGCAGACCGCGCTGTTCGAGCCGGGTCCTGAATTGAGCGCGGAGGAAAAAGAGTCCGTCGTGGCCGCGT
>CAZLII010000523.1:0-3794 GCA_964559065.1 uncultured Nitrospirales bacterium
GGCCGGCGGCGTAACCAATTTCTTCCTCGATGACGTGTGCCTGCAACCGACTGAGCCGGAAGGCATCGAGAAGAAGACGCCCAACACGCCGACGGGATTGTTCGCCGAGGGGCAATCCGCGCAACAGGTAATGGTGAGATGGAACGCCGAGAGCGGCGCCACCGGCTATCACCTCGAATGGAGCGAGGCCGCCGACGGCGCATTCGCGCCCGTGCCCGACAGCCCCCTCAGCAGCACGGAATACCTCCACACCGGACTGCATTCCGGAGAGCGCTATTACTACCGCGTGAACGCCTATAACGCCGACGGCGCATCGGACTACGCCGGGCCGGTCGCCGGCGCCACCCACGCCGTCCTGATCGTCGAAATCGTCGGAGACACCGGAACCGGCCGCGTCATCGCTGACGGCATTGACTGCCCCGGAGACTGTTCCGAAGAATATCCCTTCGACACAACAGTCACGCTGAAAGCGATTCCGGACGAATCATCGAAACTCGAATCGTGGGGTGACAAAGCCGCCGACGAAAGCGGCGCGATCACCGTGCGTATGGATGAAGACAAAACCATCCAGGCAAAATTTGAGAAACAACCGCCGTTTGCGCCTAGCCATCTCGTGGTGACGCCGTTGGGAAGCCCTGACCCCGCGTTGGTTGGGGGTTCCTCGTTGAATATTGAATGGCAGAACAATTCAGAAACAGCCGAAAGATTCGAGCTGGAGTATGGCCCGACGGAGACTGGGCCATGGGCTTTGGTAGACGCGGATATCCCTCGAAGAGTGCCCTCCGGTGGAAAACAGAATTACAATCATAGGAATTTGAACGGAGGCACGCGCTATTTCTATCGCATACGCGCATGCACGGGGGCTGAGTGTTCCGATTGGGTTCAGGGCCCCAACGCCAACAGGCGCACGTATCCAGTACTGGCCGTGTATAAGAATCCGGAGGAGGGGGGCAGGGTGACGGGTCCGGTCGGGGTGAGCGAATTGGGGGAAGGCATTGATTGCGGCATTTTCTGCGCCGAAGAATACAACTGGATGGAACTTCCCAATCCCACCCAGGATGACCTTGTTCCCTTGGTGGCGACGGCCGAAACGGGATGGCTGTTTTCCCGATGGATTGGACTGGAATCCAACGACATGGTGCGTTATGACCAGTGTTGGATCATGATGAACAAAAATCGGGAAATCACGGCCGAGTTTGTTGTAGATCAATGTTATTATACCAATGTGCGATATACGATCTCGCCGTGGGAGACTTCCACGCCGCCGCAATTCGTTTTTCAGAACCTGACACAGCCGCCGGCAGGCTTTTATGTCTCGCACATCAAATGGTACATAACCGAACCGGACGCCCAGCAGGAAGAGCAGATCTGGTGTTTTCCCATCCAGTTTACGGTGGAATTCCCCCAAGGCACGCCATTGCAGGACCAATTCATCGTCGTGGGGCGGCGGGATTACCCCTACATGCGCGCTGCGGGGGAATACGTGGTCGGCATGCGGGTTCGACTGCAAAGCGAAACCGACCCGAATGTCTTTTACTGGTGCCCGGCGCCCGATCCCACCCTCGGCAGCATTGATGACGAAGGACTGTGCCCGGTTCCGCAGCCGCACATTGAACCGGACCCGGAGAGTCCCGACAATGACCGCAAAGTCGTGGTGACCGAAGAGACGGCGAGTTTCGAGGCGACCGATCTCATTTGTGATCAGGATTCAATGGCGTTGGTGCCGTTGAACGACTGGGTGCCGCTGTTCCACGTCAACATGTCCTACAATCCGGACAACCCCGCGCCGCGTGTGCTGACGATGCTGGAGTTCCGGATGCACGGCGACACCGCCCCGGACCGCGGATATTCGCGCAGCGTGGGGCCGCGCGAGCAGGACATCTTGGAGTTTGGGATGTTCGTGGATACCGGTCCCGATGCCGAACCGGACCGCCTCTTCAACCGTTTCGAATATGACGGGCGTTATGTATGGCGGCAAGGCGGATTCCAAGGGCTGCCCACCTCCGGCTTCATCATCGAGCCGGGCGAGCCGATGCTGAGGTGGCGCAACAATGGCGTGCCCTATGAGATGCCGAACTTCGCGGGCAACTATGAATTCAACGACGGCATCTACCGGCTGAACTTCGCCTTTGACCCACGCCCGCAACCGCCAGGCACCGCGCATGAAACGGCGACAGCGGCGAATTTCTTCCCGACGCAGCCTTTCGGGTTCCGTTTTTCCAGTCCGTTTGGGCGCATTTCGCCTGACAATCCCTATTTTCCGTTCTTGCAGACGATAGACAATTACCCCGGATCGCCGCTTTACGGGGTGGATCCACTTGACGCTTTAAGTGCAGTGCGGAACTGGGTGATTGCCGGTCCGGACCCGGGCCGGGGCTATATTGTGGCGGTGCGCTTGTCGTCAATGTGGGCTTCGACACAGACCTTTGGCATCACCGTCACCAGCGCCTTCATGCAGCCGTGGAGCGGGCCGCCGGTGACGAATGCGCGGATTCAACTCGATGCGGCATATCCCCATGACCAATACATCATTGGCGATTTTCCGCTCACCGATGACGGTTCTCCGGCAGACAGTTACAGCCCGGATTTCTTCGCATCGCCGCCGAACTATTTGTCGGAAGAGTGCGGTTATTCGTCGAGTTTCGATGTTTTCGATATTACCGGCGATATTATCTACGGTTACGAGCCGGGCAGGTGGCACAACGTGTGGAACTGGCAGAACAAGATGTACACGCCGGTGCCGGAGCACACGCGGCCGAGGTGGGACATCTCCGACACCTTTATCCAGGTGGTGAGCGGGGAATGGCTGGATATTCGCCGGCTCTTCTCCGTGGATGCCTGGGTGCCGGTGCTCGGCATCAACATGCACGGTGAATGCACGCACCAGCCGCGAGAAATCAACCTGATTCTGACGGACATCGGCGCCGATCCCTACGGTCCGCCGGGCAACGGCGGCTTTGATCCGAACGAAGCGCTGGAGATGATGACCACCGAGTTCAGCGGCACATGGGATTTCGCGGTGCAATCGGATTATTCTTTCAACGGCGCTTGGCTGTATTACGACACCGGCGGCGGCGACAACTGCCAGTATCCGAACGCCAACTGCGACGCGGATGGTCTCTTTACGCCGCCATCGCCTGTGGACCCGTCCGGAACGACCTTTGGCGTATCCTTTACGGATTTCCCCATGATTCCGCAACGAGCGCCGCAAGGCGGCTTCGTCAATGCCGGTGTGAATCAGTGGGAATACGTCCCGTTTCCGCCGGGCGGCGGCGACCCGTGGTGGAAAATCCGCCTGCGCTTCGCGGGCGGCCGCCGCCGGAGTTTCAGTCCGGAGCCGCCATGCAAAGGATATTTCGAGGGAACGCCGGACGCATTGCCCGGATTCCTTTCTGTGGCGGACTATTTCGTTGTTCTGCGCACGGACAGCGGCTTCCAGGATGTGTCCGGAAATACGGGCGACGGCGTGGGCATGAAACTGGGCGCGGATTTCCGCGCGTTCATCGAACCGCGCCGGTGGAATCCGCGCCACGGCGGCCACTGGGACGGCGGCATCCTCACCAGCAATATGTACGCCCCAAGCGAAACGCCCTACTGGCAGGATTCGCCTTTGCTGGATACGGTGAACGATCAGTTGATCGCGCCGCAGCCGTGGTGGCATGAACGCCTGCATAACCGGGACAACGTCAAGCCCATTCGCTTCGGCATTGATGTGCATGATCTCGTGCTCACCTACAGCACCTACAACACCTACGCGAAAGAGACCTATATCCATCCCGCCCAGATTCCGCCGA
>CAZLII010000524.1:0-3783 GCA_964559065.1 uncultured Nitrospirales bacterium
CCCATGACGCTGGTCTTGATGGTCTTCACGGGGTTGAACTGGTAATGCACCGGCGATGCGGGGCATGCGAAATTGTAGATGTGGTCCACCTCCAGCACGACGGGGTTGGTCACGTCGTGGCGGACCAGTTCAAACTGCGGATTGCCGAGAAGGTGCGCGATGTTTTGCTTGCGGCCCGTGAAGAAATTGTCCAGGCAAAGCACCTGCTCGCCGCGCGCCAGCAGCGCCTCACACAAATGCGACCCGATAAAACCCGCGCCGCCCGTCACCAGATTCACATGCGACATGAAAGAGTCATCTCCTTTTTTCCTGACGGTGTTATGTGGCGGCGAGAATACGCCTCTGCAATACCGTCCTGCCGCCGAAGACTTCGCCCATTGTAGAGCATCCGCCGCCTGCGTTGCACGTTGTGAATGTAGGGTGGGTGCAGCGAAGCGAAACCCACCAAAAGGACAGCAAAGACAACAGGGACAGCAAGGACAACAAGGACAACAAGGACAACAAGGACAGCAACAAAATCGAGGACATGGGCGCCATCAGCAGCGTCCGACCGGTCCGACTGGTCCGACTGGTCCGACCAAAACAAATAATGGCATGGCCCGCCGACCAGCACCCACTCACAGGGTCACCGGGCTATGTTTCCGGTACTGTTTCCGGCGCTTCCCCTTCGGCGCGCCCGGCGATGATGACGGGGAACAGCGCCAGCGCCGCCCACACGGCAATGGCGACCACGCCAAAACTGCCGGTCCACGGTTCCACTGGGATGGGGAAGAGGTATTGCCAGACGCCCTCATAGGCTTGGGCGAAGAAGGAGCCGAGACCCACGGCGGCCAGTCCTACATGGCCGCTACGGCGCTGGATTTCACCGAGCACGACACTGAGCAGCAGTAGCATGACGGCGAAGCGCGGCAATATACTCCAGAAATCCTGGGTGCGTTCGATGCCGGAGAAAGCGAGATAAAGGAGCGGCAGCACCCAGACAAGCCAGAACACGCCGACAAGGGCGTAGGCCGCAGGGCGGCCCAGCGGCATCAGCCGGGGCAGCAAATAGCCGCGCCAGCCCAGTTCATTGCCCAGCGCGGCCAGCGCGAAAAGCGTTGCGCCGAGCACAATGCTCAGCAATGCCCCCCCAATCAGCGCCACCATCGGCGCAACGGCGGCCACCGGCCCGCTCAGCGGTTGGAACATCATGGCGTTGATGCGGGTCATCAACGCCGACATGCCCCATTGCGGCCGGGTCCATCCCGCGTATGCGATGATCACATGCGTCACGACAAATGCGCCAAAGACCACCAGCGCAATCCGGACCGCCGGGCCGGCGGGAATGGGCCAAAGGCGCGGACGCGGATAATCGCGGGAGGGCGCGGCAAGCGATGCGACCAGCGCCCCCAGCGCCGGCGTCCACAACAACGCAATAAAGAGCAGGTTATTCAAGAGGTTGGGATTCTCAAACACAATCAGCCCGGCATAGGCCAATGCCGGCCCCGCCAGACATGTGACGCCGATACTCACCACCAAATAGACGACTATTCCCTTGATGTGCATTCCTTTTTTCACTCCTTACGACCAATAGAGGCGATTACGTCGGCGCAGATAGGCGCGATCCTTCCGTCCGCCTTTCGGCCAATAACCTGGTCAGCGCCCATTGTGCCCAAGCAAAGGGGTACAGCGCAAACGATTCCCGGATGCTATTCTTTTGGTTGGTAATAGGCGCGGCCCTGGATGTGCACAACCTCGACTGCCCCCTCGGCGAGAAGGGCGTCGAGGCATTGCTGCGCAGCGGATTGCGACAGGCCCAGGCCCTGTTCGAGGTCGGCGACGGTGCAGGGATGCCGGCGCGTCATGGCGATCACGGCGTCCGGGTCTGCTGCCGTCAAAGACCCCGTGTGCGCTTCGGGAAAATCCGCCACCACCTCGGCGGGGGGGTGGAACATGCGCGTGAGGGCTTCCAGTTTTTCACGCGGCACCGCCAGCCTGCCGCTTTCGGCGCTGGGGCGGGTGACGGTGTTCAATTGCACGCGGTCGGGCCGGATGCGGCGGGCGCACGCGGCGATCTTGCGCACCTGCTCGTCGGAATCGGTCACGCCCGCCAGCAGCAGGACCTCCAGCCAGTACGCTCCGGGATAAATGCTCCGGAATCCGGCCAAGCCCTCGACCATCGGCGCAAAGCGCACCGCAGGGTCAGGACGGTTCACTTTGGCAAAGGCCGGCGCATCGCCCGCGTCGAGGGACGGAATCACGACATCGGCGGCCAACAGGTCGTGCTGCACGTCGGGACAACCCAGCAGCGCGCCGTTGGTCAGCACCGCCACCGGAATATCGCACAGGGCCTTGATGCCCGCGATGACGGCCCCCAGCCCGGCGTGCAGCGTCGGTTCGCCCGACCCCGCCAGGGTGATGTAATCCGGCCGGCTGCGTTCCAATGCGCGGGCGACCTCATCGAGCACCTCGTTTACCGGCGTCCATTCCCCGCGCTCGCTCGTTCTGCGCGTCGTGCGGCCCAGTTGGCAGTAGACGCAGTCATACACGCAGGTCTTGGACGGAATCAGGTCCACGCCCAAGGACCGCCCCAAGCGCCGCGAAAGCACCGGCCCGAATACATATTGCATAGTGGAAGTCTCCCGCATATTGTTGAAAAACACACATCAATGTGTCGGGCGCGGAGCGGCCCATAGGACTCCGCGCTAAAGACAATGGTAACAAAAAACGCCGGAGAAACAGGTATCCGGCATCGAACGGCGACCCAATGGTCCGACCGGGTCTGCGCGGGAATTGCGGCGCATGATGGGGCTTGGGTATGCTACCGGGAACAACCGAGGAGGACGGGACCATGATACGACGCTCTTTCTTGACGACATGCGCGGCCGCGGCTACGGGCGCGACTTTCTGGAAGCAGATGCCTGCGCTGGCGGCGGCCCCGGAGGACAAGCCCTTCGCGAAGGTGAAATTGAACATGTCCGCGCCGCTGGACTGGTTTCCCGGACGCCGCCCCACGGAGAAGATGGAAGCGGCGGCGGCGTGGGGACTGCGCGCCGTGGAATGGCTCGGCGCGTCGGGCAATCCCGAGGAACTGGGCGCGAAACTGAATGAACTGGGCATGGAGTTGAGTTGCATCGGCGGCGCGGGAAAGATCGCGCCGGGTGGCATGGTGAATCCGGACGATCATGACGAAGTTGTGGCGCATTTTCAGGGCTGGGTCGAATTCGCCAAGAAGGCCCGGTGCCGCCAACTGGTCGGCCTCACCGGCAACGAACGCGACGATATCTCGCGGGAACAGCAGACGGAGTACGTCATCCAGTGCCTGAAGCGGCTCGCGCCCATCGCCGAGGATAACGACGTCGTGCTGGTCCTCGAGGCGCTGAATCCGCTTGTGGACCATCGCGGCTATTTCCTGTACCGCACCGACCACACCATGCAGATCATGGAAGCGGTGGACAGCCCCAACGTGAAGATGCTCTTCGACATCTATCACCAGCAAATCAGCGAGGGCAACGTCATCCGCAACGCCACACAGAACATTGCGCGCATCGGGCATTTCCACGTCGCCGACAACCCCGGCCGCAAAGAACCCGGCACCGGCGAACTGAACTACGCCAACATCTTCAAGGCCATCAGCGAGACCGGATACGACAAGTACATCGCGCTCGAATGCGGCCATTCCACCAAGAACTACGAAGACACCCTGCGCGCCACCCTCGCATGCCTCCAGGGGGTGCGAAGACAGTGCAGGCGCTCGGCCTGCACAGGTGGACGAAATGGACGAAGTGGGCGGGCAGAGGGTGA
>CAZLII010000525.1:0-3779 GCA_964559065.1 uncultured Nitrospirales bacterium
GGCGGCGGGGGCGCTGGGGGCCTTGCAGGCCATCCCCGGACAGGCGGCGGTGGACGACCCGGAGGCGCTGGAGAGGTGGACGCAGTCGCTGTGGGACAGGGGCGAACGGCGCATCTATCGCGGCGAGGCGCTGCGCGAGATCGCGTTCCCGCTCGGGGGCATCGGCGCGGGACAGGTCTTTTTGACGGGCGGCGGGCGGCTGGATCGCTGGCAAATCGTGAACAATTTCAACAGCGCAGCCAATGCGCCGGGCGCCTTTTTCGGGCTGTGGGCCAAAGCGGCCGGGAAAACGCCCGTGGCGCGATTGTTGCAGGAGAAATCCGTTGACGGAATTCCCGGATGTCCTTCACCGGCGTTTTCCGGCGAGTATCCCTTCGCCTGGATAGACTATGAGGACGACGACGCGCCCCTGCCGGTGGCGGTGCGTCTGGAAGCATACTCCCCAATGGTCCCACTGAATGCCGAGGATTCCGGGCTGCCTGCCGCAATCTTCCGCTTCACGTTAACGAACCGATCCGACGTACCGGTAGAGGTTTCGCTGCTGGCCACGGCGCCCAATCTCGTGGGTTGGGACGGCTACGCCATTCTGTCCTCGACCGAGTACGAGGAATACTGCGGGAATTACAACGAGACGAAGCGGGATTCCGGGGCGGTGCATGTGCACATGCGCACGCGACCCGGCGCGAAGCACCACATGGACAAGCCCTGCCATCTTGTCGTGAATGATGGCGCTGCCGCATGGAGCATGCGCGATTGCGAAAACGTCACGGTGAGACATGATCGCCATTTCCCGCGCGGGGAGTATCCCGACAATGCGGTGTTCTGGATGGGGGCATTCCCCAGCAGCGCGCCGGGCGCGCATTGCGGCGAAGCGCTCGAAAAAATGCGGAATGGATCTGCGTTGGTCATTGCCGGGCTGGAAGCCAACGTGCTTGATTATTCTATGAAAGACGCAGGAAGGCGGCGTCGCGATGATGTCGCTTTTGAGACGTGGGAATCCGGAACCTATGATGGGTGGACCGTTGAGGGCGATGCGTTCAGCAAAACCCCCGCGATGGGCACGCTGCCGAACCAGCAGCCGGTGCGCGGATTTCGCGGCAAGCGCCTGGTAAACACGTTTCATGGCGGCGACGCCACGACGGGTCGCGCCGTATCGCGTCCGTTCCGCATCCGGCATGATTACATCCACCTCATGGTCGGCGGCGGCAATCATCCGGGCGAGACCTGCGTCAATCTCCTGATTGACGATGCGGTTGTCCATTCCGCAACGGGGCAAAATACCGAGGAACTGCGTTTTGTTTCATGGGATTGCCGCAAATTCCGTAACAGGGAGGCGCGTATTGAAATCTTGGACGCGCACACCGGCGGCTGGGGACATGTCCTCGTGGGGGACATCGTTTTCAGCAATGTCCCGACCCCGCCCGGCGTAACTTCAAAAGTGGCGACGCAATTCCAGGAAGCCATGCCGTTTACCTGGGCGGAGCAGCGCATCATAGAGAAGGACGCAGAACCACAATCTGTCACCCCCATCGCGGGGATTTACCCTGACGCATTACACATCCGCCGCTACCGCGCCTTCAAGAAAGTAAAGATGCGTCCCGACGCTCAAGTGCTGCTTGCGGCCAAAGACGGCGCGCCGTTGATCGCCCTGGGACGCCACGGCAAAGGCAAGGTTCTGTTCATCAACGGCGATCTGAAGGAATGGACCGACACCGGCAACCGCACGGCGGTCATTGGCGCGTTGGCGGCCTTGGCGGCGGGCGCGACATATTCGCCGCGCACCGGCTGGCGCACGGACGCCCCGCAGTACGGCGACATGGTCTTGAGTGTCCTCGCCAACGATGCCGATACCTGCGCGGAATGGGAGGATTTCCAATCGCTTTGGGCTGACTTCTCGCAGGATGGCAGGCTTTCGGAAACGCCGTCATTGCCGCCTGCGGCGGGACGGACCCGCAATGCCGCCGTCTGCGCGCCGCTGCGCTTGCCGCCGGGCGCATCGCAAGAGGTGTGCTTTGTGTTGTCCTGGCATTTTCCAAACCGCGTGCGCACTTCCCATTACGGCTGGGGTCCGGGACCGCTGCAATATGATCACCGTTTGGGAAATCACTACAACCGCCGCTTCCGTTCCGCGCTGGAAGTCGCGGAGCATGTCGCCTACAACCGGCGGCGGCTGGAAGCGGACACACGGCTGTTTCAGGAAACCTTCTACGACAGTACGCTTCCCCACTGGTTCCTCGATTGTGTCAGCGCAAACGCCTCGATTGTGCGCAGTCCCATCTATGTGTGGCTGGAGGATGGGTCCGTCGCGGGGTTTGAGGGGTCCGACGCCTGCTGCCCGATGAACTGCACGCATGTCTATAACTATGCGATGGTCATGCCCTATCTGTATCCGGCGCTGGAGCGCCGGGTGCGTGAAATGGACCTGCTGCACCAGATGCACCCGGAACAGCATTTCATCCCGCATCGCACCGTGCTTCCGCTGTCGCTGCCGCGCCTGGGCGACGCCATCGGCGGGCCGCATCATCATGCGCTGGACGGCGAACTGGGCGCGCTCCTGAAAACCTATCGCGAATGGCGGATGTGCGGCGACCGCGAGTGGCTGGCGAAACTCTGGCCGAACATGAAAAAGGTCATGGAGCACATCCTGCGCGATCATGACGTGAACGGTGACGGGGTCATCAAGGGGGAACAGCCCAACACCTACGATACGCACCTCTACGGCAGCAACACCTTCATCGGGTCATTGTATCTCGCGACGCTGCGCGCGTTTGAGGAAATGGCGCGGGTCATGGACGAGCCGGCATTCGCCGCGCAATGTCGCGAACGCTATGAATCGGGGAGCGAAGGGTATGTGCGCATCTGCTGGAACGGCGAATACTTCATCAACGTTTATGACGCGCCGGACGCAACGCCGGAAACCTATGAGCAGGACAACTGCTACGGCCCCGGATGCCATTCCGACCAGTTGCTGGGACAGTGGTGGGCGCATATGCTTGGGCTTGGGCATCTGTTCCCGCAGGAACACATTCGCGGCGCGCTGGAGGCCATCTATAAACATTCCTGGCGCACGCACTTTCACAACCATGTGCAGCAACCCCGGCGCTTTGCGTTTGACGATGAAAAGGGACTGTTGAATTGCGCGTGGCCGCATGGCGGGCGGCCGCAACGGCCCATCCTCTATTGCGACGAAATCTGGACCGGGATCGAGTACCAGGTTGCCGCGATGATGATTTATGAGGGGATGACGCGGGAGGCGTTCCAGATCATCAAAAGCGCGCGCGACCGCTATACCGGCGACCAGCGCAATCCCTGGAGCGAGATCGAATGCGGCGGCCATTACGCCCGCGCGATGGCCGCATGGTCGCTATTGCATGCGGCCGCCGGATACGAGTTCGACGCCGCATCCGGGTCATTGCGCTTTGCGCCCAACCTCAGTCCGGAAGATTTTCGCGGCTTCTTCGTCGCGTCGTCCGCGTGGGGAACGCTGGCCATGCGCAAAGAGCGCGGCGGATTCTCCGCAACAGTTGATGTGCGCTGGGGCGCTCTGGCTTTGAATCGGTTGGTTATCGGATCACCCCTCATATCCCCCGCAACGGCATGCGCCGTTTCTGGGAAACCGCCCTTCCGCGTGGAATACCGCGAGAATGAAATGCACCTCCTATTCAAGGAACCTGTCGGCATTACTCCCGGGAATCCGTTGGTGGTTCAGTGCAGAACATAATGGGACATAGATTGAGTGGCGGCGTGACATCATCTGGATTCCCGCTTGCGCGGGAATG
>CAZLII010000526.1:0-3756 GCA_964559065.1 uncultured Nitrospirales bacterium
CTCGTCGTTTCCGTCGCCATCGAAATCACAGCGCTCGCAGCGCAGCCAGGCTTTTCCGCCGTGTTCCACCCCATCCATCACCCGGTCGGCGGCAATCAGCCGCTCATAAACTGCCGTGCGAAGGTGGTTGAGGTACAAACCGCCGAAGACGCCGTGCCAATAGGCGCAGTTGCACTGGCCTTCATGCAGCAGTTTCTCCGCCGGGTCAAGTTCCGGCGCATCGGGATAGGCTGCGCGCAATCGCGCAAGCCGGTCGCTGACGCGCAGCATCCGCTTCTGGACATTGTTCGATTCCGCGTACTTGGCCAGAAATCCGCGCCAGAATCCCCCCCGGATGAATATGCCGTAGCGCGCTGCCTTCTCGGCGTCCCGTTTCAATTCCTCTTGCACTTCAAGCAATTGGCGCTGCATGGGCGTGGGCAGCACCCAGGCCATCATCTCCTGGTAGGAAGCGCAGGTGAGATACACGCGCCCCAGCGCTTTGGCCTTGGCCAGATAGTCTGAGTAGGTGACCGAGTGCAGCCAGTCTCGATTCTCGGTCAATGCCGTGAAAAACTCCTCCAGCCACCCCTCCTCATAGACGCTGTGATGGGTGCCCGGCCATATGCCGAACTTCTCCCCGTCGTCGTGAATAAGGGCGCATCTCAGTCCGTCCTCCGTGGCATGCTCGCGCAAGAACGCGATGCTCTCGGCGACCTGGTGAAAGGGGATCAAATAGCGCAATCGTTCCAGGATGGGAAAAACCTTGACACAGTGGCCCTCATCCTCGGTCATGTAATAGCCGAACAATTCGTCCGAGCGCAGGCCGGAACACAGGAAATGGGTGTCATCCAAAGCGGTGTATTCCACCCCGGCACGGGCGAGTATCCGGGCCATCTGCGGCTCCCACACCCGCTCGGCCAGCCACATGCCGCGCGGCGCCGCCCCGAAGTGCTTTTTGCAGAATCGGTTCATCCGCTGGATTTGCGCCACCGCGTCGCGTTCAGGAATGGCGCACAGAAGCGGTTCATAATAGCCCCCGCCCATGATTTCGACCTGGCCGCCGCGAACCAGTTTGCGGAGCCTTTTCAGGAATTGGGGCCGCTGCGCCGCGAACCAGTCCCAGAGCGGTCCCGTAAAATGCAGGGTCACCCGAACCGCCGGAAAACGTTCCAACACTTCGATAAACGGCAGATAGGCCTGCTCGCAGGCCTTCTCAAACACAAAATCAAAATTGCCGACCGGTTGGTGGGAGTGGCACCCGAAAATAAGATTGATGCTTTTCATTCACACGCTCCCCTGTTTTGGACTGCGCGCTTTCTGGCGGCATGCCGCCGCATGACGCAAAGTATACGCTGTCTTGCAGGCATGTGGCATGCCTCGCCCGGCACGGAACCAGAATGGTGTTGCCATATGGTTAATTGGGGCGCTCGCGCGTCAATTGCATGATGCGTTCATTCAGGCGATGCGCGGGATTGATGCCCAATTCCTTGAGGCGATGATTGAGCGCGGCCACTTCGATAATGATCGCAATGTTGCGGCCCGGTCGCACGGGAATGCGCAGATAGGGAATTTTAACGCCAAGAATATCCACATATTCCTCGGAAAGCCCCGTGCGGTCATAGGTGGAATCCTCGCGCCAGTCTTCCAGTTCCACCACCAGTCCGATACGCTTGGTGTTGCGGACTCCGCCCACCCCGAAAATGGCTTTTACGTCAATGATGCCGACGCCCCGGGTTTCCATGTGGTGCTCGATGACCGGATTGGTTTCGGCGTAGAGATGGTCTTCGCGCAGGCGCTTGAGCGCGACCACGTCATCCACCACGAGGCGATGCCCGCGTTCCACCAATTCCAGCGCGGTTTCGCTCTTGCCGATGCCCGGATGCCCGATGATCAGGCAGCCCACGCCGTAGCAGTCCACCGCCGTGCCATGCACCACCGTTTCCGGGGAAAACTCCTCTGCAAGAAACAGGATGATCCGGCTGATGACCTCGTCGGTGCTAAGCGATGAGCGCAACACGGGAATGCCACTGCGGTTGCAGGTGTCCAGAAAAATGTTCTGCGGCATCAGATTGCGCGAGAGCACAAACGCCGGCACTTCAAACGAGAACATCGCCGTCAGCCGCGTGTTCAGCATGGACGGCGACAGCCGCTCCATGTAATGAATTTCCGTATTGCCGAGAATCTGAATGCGGTCGTTGGCGAAATACTCCAGATACCCGCTCAGGGCTAGGCCGGGGCGGTTCACATCCGCCGTGAACACGGGACGCCCGATCCCCTGGAATCCGCCGATGACCTCCAGTTCGAGATCGTGCGTCATCCGGTCCAGCAGCCGGGCCACGGCGATGGAACGCTTCCTATTCACTGGCAACGATTGGGTATCCATGCCGGACCTCCGCCCGCACACCTCCTGCGTGGCGCGCCTCAGAACTGCGGCTCAATCAATCCGTAGGTGTTGTCGTCCCGCGCATACAACACATTCACCTGCGATGTGACGGCGTTGGAGAACACCAGAAACGGATCATCCACCAGTTCCAACTGCATGACGGCCTCTTCCACCGTCATCGGTTTCATCGAAATTTTTTCCCGGTGCACCACCTTGTGCAGCGCGGGATGTTCTTCCGCCTCATCCCGTCCGTTGTCCTGATCAAGCGATATGATGGCGTGCTGATAACTCTGCATCTCTTTCACGCTGCGCGGATGATGCCGATTAATGCGGTCCCGGTATTTCCGTATCTGCTTCTCCAACTTCGCTATCACCGCGTCCACCGACGCATACATGTCCTGCGACGCTTCGCGCCCGTGAATGCGCACGCCGTTCGCGTGCAGGTTGATCTCGGCGATATGCCGGTGCTTCTCCACATCCAGCACCACATCCGCCTCGATCACCTTGTCAAAATGCGCCTCTATTTTCCTCAGCGCATTGTCAATATAAGAACGAAGCGCGTCCGTCAATTCCATATGACGTCCAGTGATCGTGGTTTTCATGGCTTGAGAACCTCCTCTCATTCCCCAGTTCAGGCGCGGAATCTTATCACCCGGTCCCCGAACGAGTCAAAGAAGCCCCGCCACATCCCGCTGCACCATACCCCTGACAAAGCGAACATGGCCGCGCGACTGAAAATTCCCTGCAGAAAAACAGACCTTCGCCTCTTTTCAAGGCAAAGGTCATCCCCTCGACTCCTGCGCGACAATCCGCATACCTGTTTCGAAGCATTACTCCCAGCGCCCGACCCGGCCCTTTCCGAGGGCTTGCGCAGTTTTCTTAGAACATCTATAATCTAACCACCATTGCGCCTATATTGTATCACAAGCGGCATGCGCAGCGCAGGCATTTGCGAAATGGACTGTTTTTTCGCATGCACATGGGGAATATCCAGGATTGTCCAGGATGCCGGCATCAAGAACGCCTGTTTCGCAAATGCCTCGCAGCGGGGACAAAATGCGATGAAACAAACGCACGCCAAACGCGAGCGCATCATCGAAGTGGTGCGCCAGGGACTGGAAGGCGATGCCGCCGTGGACTTTGTCCGCCTCAACGGCTACGCCATGACCTCCTCCGGCATTGCGCACCACCTCCGCATGATGGGCGGGCGCGCCCGGGTCATGGAACTCATCGAGGAAGGCAATAGCAACTACGAAATTCTGGCCCTCTGCTTCCCCGACGAAAACATTTCCCCGCCCCCGCCGGAAATCCCCAGTCAACCCGAACTCTTCGAAGGCGATGAAGAACCCGCCGCCGAAAATCCGCCCGACGACACCCCGCCCTTCGAAACC
>CAZLII010000527.1:0-3731 GCA_964559065.1 uncultured Nitrospirales bacterium
AGTGTATTGCCCGTTTGGACAGAGAGAGCCGGCGCGTGGCCGACAACGCACGGATCAAGGTGCTGCCGTTTCCGGGCGGACGCCATCCCCGGATTGGATTTCTGGAGGGCGCCATTGACCCCTTGCGCGGAACCAAGGTATCCATTTTTCCGCCATGGGAAGGCGGCGGCCATGTGGTCTTGGATATACCAGAGGCCATTTTCAGCAATCTGGGATTGACTTTCTTGGCGCATACGCACATCCCCACAATATGGAATACCCGGAATATCGTTGTTGAGAACCAGGATTGGAACATTAAGGAAGACGGGGGGATGTGCTCGGAATGGCGGCTGGAAAACGGCATCGCCTTTGGCGCGCAGGTGTCTCCCCAGAGGAACTACGTGGACTTGGAGTTATGGTTGGAAAACGGAACTGAAATGCCGTTGACAGAATTGCGCACGCAAATCTGCCTGATGTTGAAGGGAGCGCCCGGCTTCAATGAGCAGAACAACGAACGGAAACGTTTTGAAGCGCCTGTGGCGATGGTCAAGTCGCGTGATGCCGAATGCTGGATACTTCTGGCTTTCGAGCATTGTGGCAGGACATGGGGTAATGAGCACAGCCCATGCATCCATTCCGATCCTGTTTTGCCGGACGCGGCCCCGGGCGCCCGTGTTGCCGCGCGCGGCTTATTGCGGTTTTACGAGGGGGATGACATTGCGGGCGAAGTGGTGCGTTTCAGGGCCGAAATGCAGGCTTTGGGACAAAGAACATGAGTGAAATGGACGACATTGACGGACTGGGCGAGGGCGAGGGGCATATCCGCCGCCTGCTCAGCGGAAAAATTGGGTTGATTGTTACGGGCCTGTGGATATTTGGCGTCTCCGCCGCCTATTTCGTTCGTTTTTCCTTTGAATTCTATTACGCCAATAAGGCCGGACTGGATGCGCTGCTGCAAGGAATCGCGCCTTGACATGATTTCCAGAAAACGCCCGATGATTTGATTTTTCAGGCGGAAAGCAAGCATGATGCAACGCCATAGCGACCAAGCGCACCGCGAAATACCGGCGGGTCTATAAAGAAGATTCTGCAACAGAACTTCTTGGAAGGGTTTCCTCCCGTGAGACGGCCAGTGCAATTGTCCCTCTCGTTGAAAGAGGCGCCTTTTTTCAGCAATCTGAGCGCCCATGTGATGGTCCACATCGAAGCCTTTGTGCATCACCGCCAATAGGATTCCCGACAAATCATCTTTTTCCCTGACGACCCCTGCGATTTCGTGTACTGGGTTCGTGAGGGGCGCGTCCGGGTGACGCGCGTTTCGGGCGACGGGCGGGAACTCAGTTTCCGCCATCTGTTTCCCGGCGACATCCTGGGAGAGGAATGCCTGGCGGGGCGTTCCCGCCGGGACGATTATGCCGAAGCGCTCGCGCCCAGTCTGCTGTGCCTGATGCGATCAGAGGATTACGCACGGTTAATGGGAGAGGAAGTCGAACTGGCCCGCGCCGTGGCCCAGAGCCTTTCCTCCCGGGTGATGGACGTCGAACAGGTGCTGGCGGAAACCGTGTTCAACACCGTCCGGAGCCGCGTCGCGGCGGCATTGATCCGCCTGCAACGCCGTGTCGGCGATGCCGATCCGTCCGTTTTGCGCATTACCCATCAGGAAATGGCAAATCTCGTTGGGGCGCGCCGGGAGACCACCACGGCCACCCTGCACGAACTGCAGAAAGCCGGCATCGTGAAGATTGCCAACCGCCGCATCACGATTCAGAATCAGGCGGCCCTGGAAGACGCCGCACACGGCGGCTGAATCCGCGGCCGGAGCGACGGTTCTCACATGGGATGGCCGGATGGTATAATACCGAATGGGCGATCTGCGCCAACGAGGAGGGCTTGATATGCGCGGGAAGTGGTGGAAGCGAAATTCGCGGTGGGGAGTACCGTGACGGCGTGGGGCGTAGAGGAAGTCTGCCATGAAAAATGTCTTGACTGTTCTTTTGGCCGGCGGCGCGGGGGAACGACTGCACCCCCTGACCAGAAATCGCGCCAAACCGGCCGTCCCATTCGGGGGAATGTACCGGATTATTGATTTCACCCTCTCCAACTGCGTCAATTCCGACCTGCGGCGCATTCAGGTGCTGGTGCAATACAAATCGAATTCATTGGCGCGGCATTTGCGCTCGGCTTGGAACATCATGCATAGCGAACTGGGGGAATTCATTGACATTATTCCGCCCCAGATGCGCGTCAATGACAACTGGTATCTCGGCACAGCGGATGCGATTTATCAGAATCTGTACTCAATTGACCAGGAATCGCCGCAGGAGGTCCTCATCCTGTCCGGCGACCACATCTACAAGATGGATTATCGCAAGATGGTGTTGTTGCACCGTGAGCGGGAGGCGGACCTCACCATCTCCACCATCGAGGTGGAACTTAAGGAAGCAAGACGGTTCGGCATCCTTGAAGTGGATGCCGAGGGGCGGGTCATCGGATTTGAGGAAAAACCGGAGAATCCCAAGCCATTGCCCGGCAATCCAACCCGGGCGATGGCCTCTATGGGCGTCTATATATTCAATACGGATGTGCTGAAGCAAGTGGTGATAGAGGATTCCGAAAGGAAAACTTCGCATGACTTCGGCAAGGACATCATTCCCCGAATGATCCATACGCACCGGGTCTATGCCTATGCCTTTGAAGATGAAAACAAAAAGGAAACAACCTATTGGCGCGATGTGGGAACGATTGATAGTTACTGGGAAGCGAATATGGATTTGGTCGAGGTGGACCCCCAGTTCAATCTCTACGACAGGGCTTGGCCGCTGCGCACCAACCTGCCCATGGCCCCTCCTGCGAAATTCGTGTTTGCGGACATCGGCAAGCGCTTCGGGGTGGCCACTGATTCGATCGTAAGTCCAGGTTGCATTGTGAGCGGCGGCATGGCGCGACGGTCGGTGTTGTCCTTCAACGTCCGCATCAACAGTTACTCCTATGTCGAGGAATCCATTCTGATGGATGGGTGCAGCATTGGCCGCCATTCCCGCATCCGGCGCGCAATTATTGAAAAGAATGTATTCCTGCCGGATCACACCGTGATCGGATACGATCTGGAAGAAGACGCCAAACGCTACCGGGTGACCCCGTGGGGAATCGTAGTCGTCGAGTCCTCAAATGGACTTCCCTGATGCCCCTGTTATTTTTCGCATTTTATGATGCGACGCGACATTAACCCTGAACCAAGAAGGACGCCGTCTATGTTTCTCTTGCGAAAACGCTTCAGGTGCGCCGGAACCTTCACATTGCTCGCGGGGAGCATTGTGTTCTTTGGACATCTATTGCCGGCGGCGGGAGCGGAACTGCCCCCGGAATTGGCGTTTCTTGCGCCGGTGCTGTCGGAACAAGAAGCGTTTGTGAAGACCATCCGGGACTACCATAATGAGCAAAGAAACCTGGCGCGCACGGAGCGGAAAGCCGCCGCCGACGCCCATGAACAAGGCGACGCAGAGAAGGCGCGTGAACTGGCGGCTGCCGCGCGGGAGCGCATGGTTGTGGTGCGAAAGGGCTATGAAATCGGTTTGGCCCGCTTTGGGGGCAACGCGCGCTTGCACAATTACTACGGAGAACTGCTGTATGACGAGTTCGGGGAAAAAGCGGGCGCGCTGCGCCAGTGGAATCTGGCGCTGTCATATAATTCGAAACTGGGACCGGCGCACAACAATCTGGGGCTGCATTATTTCCACAACGGTCAGTATGAT